>CALEOQ010000520.1 GCA_937910255.1 uncultured Caulobacteraceae bacterium
GGCGCTGTGTTCGTGGCTTCTTTTTTTTTTTAATGATGCGGCGACACCCGAGACTTACACTCTTTCCCTACACGACGCTCTTCCGATCTCCTTATGCATGGTGTCGAGCGTCGGCTGGTCGCCGGTGTAGGAATGGATGGTGGTCATGTAGCCGCGCTCGATGCCGCACAGGTCATGGATGACCTTGGCGATCGGGGCCAGGCAGTTGGTGGTGCACGAGGCGTTGGAGACCACCAGGTCGTCCTTGGTCAGGACGTCGTGGTTCACGCCGAAGACGATGGTCTTGTCGGCGTTGTCGCACGGGGCCGAGACCAGGACGCGCTTGGCGCCGGCTTCCAGGTGGGCGGCGGCCTTTTCCTTGGACGTGAAGAGCCCGGTGCATTCCAGGGCGATGTCGACGCCCAGGTCCTTGTGCGGCAGCTCGGCCGGGTTGCGGATGGCCGTGACCTTGATCGGCCCGCGCCCGACGTCGATCGTGTCGCCGTCCACGGTGACCGTGCCGGGGAAGCGGCCATGCACGCTGTCATAGCGCAGCAGATGGGCGTTGGTCTCGACGGGGCCCAGGTCGTTGATCGCCACCACTTCGATGTCGGTGCGGCCATGCTCGATGATCGAGCGCAGGACGAGCCTGCCGATGCGGCCGAAACCGTTGATGGCGACGCGGACGGTCATGATGGGGTTCTCCTGCGAGCTCTTGGGCCGGTAGGCGGTGATTTCCGATTGATTTGCAGGGGTTTTGTGCGGGCGCGCTCGCGGGAGTCAAGGGGAAGTGAGCCCGATCTGTCCGACCAGCCAGCGAATGTGATCGGGCGCCGGTTTCAACCCACGCGAAAGCGATGGACGCGCCGGTCCGCCAGGGAAATCTCCGTCGCCTCGCGAGCGCCGGCCGCAGCGATCGCCCGCGGCCAGAAGGCCAGGGCGGGCGCCGTGGCCTCATAGACCTGAAGCTCCCAGAGGCCAGGCCTCGTGGCGAAGACGGCGCAGGCGGCAGCCAGGCCGATCCCGGCCCGTCGCCACTGGGGCAGGACGCAGAACTCGGCGACCCCCGCGTCGCAACCGAGCCCCGATGGCGAGTAACGGTTCACCAGCGCGAAACCCACCCGGTCCGCGCCGGCCTGAATCCAGTAGGGCCGGCGTTCAAGCTCCGTCCAATAGGCGTCGAAATTGGGATAGTCGGTGGGGGCGCCGTGATGTCGCTGGGGATCGACGACGTCGGCGTGGGCGATCAGGTAGGGGTTGAGCAGGCGGCGAAGCTCGGCCTTCTCCGAAAGCGCGACCGGGACCAGCCCAACCTCGGCCATCGCCTAGTCCCCCGCGACCACCCGGACCTTGGCCGCGGCCTCCAGAGCCCGCGCCCGGGCGGCCTCGATGGTGGCGGCCCGCGCCAGCGCCACCCCCATGCGGCGGCGGACGAAGGCCTCTGGCTTGCCGAACAGGCGCAGGTCGGCGCCGGGGACGGCCAGGGCTTCGGCCACCCCCTCAAAGGCCACGCCACGGGCGTCTAGGCCGCCATAGATCACCGCGCTGGCGCCGGGCTCGCGCAGGGTGACGTCCACGGGCAGGCCGAGGATCGCCCGGGCGTGCAGGGCGAACTCGCTCTGGACCTGGGTGGAAAGCGTCACCAGGCCGGTGTCGTGGGGCCTTGGGCTGACCTCGGAGAACCACACCTCATCGCCCTTCACGAACAGCTCGACCCCGAACAGGCCAAGGCCCCCCAGGGCGGCGGTGACGCGGGCGGCGATCTCGCGGGCGCGCTTCAGGGCCAGCGGGCTCATGGGCTGCGGCTGCCAGCTCTCCACATAGTCGCCCTGCACCTGGCGGTGACCGATGGGCTCGCAGAAATGGGTGGCGACCTCGCCGTCGGGGCCGCGGGCGCGCACGGTCAGTTGGGTGATCTCGAAGTCGAACGCGATGCGGCCTTCGACGATGACCCGGGCCTGTTCGACCCGGCCGCCCTCCAGGGCGTAGCGCCAGGCCTCGGCGATGCCGGCCTCGTCCTGCACATAGGACTGGCCCTTGCCCGAGGACGACATGACCGGCTTGACGAAGCAGGGATAGCCGACGCCCGCCGCGCCCGCGGCCAGCTCAGCCTCGGTCGAGGCGACGGCGTAGGGCGATGTGGTTAGGCTAAGCTCTTCGGCGGCCAGGCGGCGACTGCCCTCGCGGTTCATGGTCAGCTCGGCGGCCCGCGCCTTGTGGATCACCACGGCCAGGCCCGCAGCCTCGATGGCCCGCTCGGAAGAGCACACGTCC
>CALEOQ010000521.1 GCA_937910255.1 uncultured Caulobacteraceae bacterium
GGCGCCCCCGGAGATTTCCCCCCTGTCCCTCCCCGCCGCTCTTCCGGTCTCCGTTGCGGGCCCGCCGGTGGTGTCGGTGCGGAAGAAGGCGATGGAGGTCTGCAGCTCCTCGGCCTGGGCGGCCAGTTCCTCGGAGGTGGCCGACATCTGTTCGGACGCGCCGGCGTTCTGCTGCGTCACCTTGTCGAGCTGCTGGATGGCCTCGTTGATCTGGCTGGCGCCGATGTCCTGCTCGCGACAGGCGGCGCTGATCTCGGAGACCAGTTCGGCGGTCTTGCGAATGTCCGGCACCAGGCGCTGCAGCATCTCGCCCGCTTCCTGAGCCGCCTTTACCGTGTCGCCGGAGACGGCGCCGATCTCGGCCGCCGCCGTCTGGCTGCGCTCGGCCAGCTTGCGCACTTCCGAGGCGACGACGGCGAAGCCCTTGCCGTGCTCGCCGGCCCGGGCGGCTTCCACCGCCGCGTTCAGGGCCAGCAGATCGGTCTGGCGGGCGATCTCCTGCACGATGCCGATCTTCTCGGCGATGGTGCGCATGGCGTCCACGGCCCGATTGACCGCCTCGCCGCTGGCCTCGGCGTCCTTGGACGACTGGCGAGACATCTTCTCGGTCTGGGCGGCGTTGTCGGCGTTCTGCTTGATGTTGGCGGCCATCTCTTCCATCGAGGCCGAGGCCTGTTCGGCGGCGGCGGCCTGTTCTGTGGCCCCCTGGCTCATCTGTTCGGACGTGGCCGACAGTTCCTGGCTGCCCGACGAGACATTGTCGGCGGCCGAGAGGGCGTCGCCCACCACCCCGCGCAGGCGTTCGACCATGGACTCCAGCGACAGGCCCAGGACATCCTTGTCCGACAGCGGCTTGGGCTGGACCGTCAGGTCGCCATTGGCGATCTCATCAGCCATGGCGGCGGTGGCCCGCAGATTGGCCGTCATCTTGTTGACCGTATCGATCAGATCCTTGATCTCGTCGTTCGTCGTCACCGCGACCTCCTGGTCGAGGTCCCCGATGGCGACCGCGTCGATGGCCGTCGAGACCTTGCGCAGGCCCATGGTGACCGTCCGCGAAATCCAGAAGGCCGCGACGATGCCGATGATCAGGCCGGCGACGACCAGGCCGATGAACAGGCTCCGGGCTTCGGCGAACACCTTATCCCCTTCGGCGCTGGCGGCGGCGGCGCCTTCGCTGTTCAGGTTCACCAGCTTCACCAGGTCGCCCGACATGTCCTCATACAAGGTCCTGTTGGCCTGCAGGGCTTGAGCGGCCGCTTCGTTCTGGTTGGTGCGCGACAGGCTCAGCATCTGCTCGCTGGAGCGGAGATAGCTTTCGTACTGTCCCGAGAACTGGTCGTAGAGAGCCCGCTCCGCATCGGACGAAATCAGGGGCTCGTACTTCGCACGGGCGCTTTTGATCGCATCCAGCGTCGCGGCGATATCGCCTTCGAGCGCCGCCATACGGGCAGGATCGGTCGAGGTGACATGGGCGTACTGCTCCACCCGGAGATCCGAGGTGGCCGTATTGATCACGTGAATGGTGTCGAGGCTTGGCAGCCAGTTTTGAGTGATGATCGTCGACTGGTCGTTGACGTCGCTCATCCGCATGATCCCGACGACGCCGAGTATCAGGGATATGGCTAGAACCGCGGCGAAGGCGCCGGCCAGCTTTATCTTAATCGTCGCACGCATTTCCTAGCCCCTCTGGCTGATGACCGGTCAATGGCGGGTGGCGGACGCGACCGGCTGACGGGCGTCCTGCTGTTGGTTGAAAATGGTCTGGAGATCGGGAACGACGATGAACTCGCCGTCCCGCTTCACCAGGCATTGGATGAATTCTGGCCGCCAGCGCATCCCGACGCTGGGCGGCGCCTCGGAGTCGGCGCGGGCCAGGGTGGTGACCTCGTGAACCTTGTCGGTGCGCAGACCCACCAGGGTCGGTTCGCCGGACAGTTCGATCTCGATGACGACGATGCGGCTGTCGATCGTCGGCGCGCCCCGCTCCAGGGCGAAGGCGACGCGCAGGTCGGCCAGGGGGATGACCTTGCCGCGGAAGTTGATCACCGAACCGGCGAAGTCGCCGGCCCCGGGCACCACGGTCTCGGGCGCCAGGTCCATGATCTCCTGCACGGCCACAGCGTGAAGGGCGAACAGTTCGCCATTCAGCTCGAAGGTCAGAACCTCGACCTGGTCGGCGCCGGTCCAGCCGGCGGCGGTGGCGGCGATATCGCTCTGGGTGCTCATATCGCCTCGCGCATTTGCGCCTCCTGGTGCTGGCCCTTGGCGACCAGGTGCCCGACGTCCAGGATCAGGGCCACGCCGCCATCCCCCAGGATGGTGGCGCCCGAGAAGGTCGGCAGGCCGGAATGGAGTTTGGACATCGACTTGATGACGGTCTGGTGGTCGCCGATGATCTGGTCGACGACCAGGCCGATCCGCTCGGTCCCGGTCGAGACGACCACGACCTTCTGGTGCAGTTCAGGCGGCGTGCCGGTCTCGAACATCTCGCGCAGGCGCAGATAGGGCACCAGGCTGTTGCGCAGGGAGATGAAGCTGCGACCGCGCGAGCGCTTGTCGTCGTCGAGGGAGAGTTCGAGGCATTCCTCGACCGCCGCCAGCGGGATGACGTAACGGCCCCGGCCGACCCGGACCAGCAGGCCATCGATGATGGCCAGGGTCAGCGGGATGCGCAGCGACACCTCCGACCCCTCGCCCGGACGGCTGGCGATGTCGATGGCGCCGCGCAGCGCCTCGATGGTGCGCTTGACCACATCCATGCCGACGCCGCGGCCCGACAGATTGGTCACCGCCGCGGCCGTGGAAAAGCCCGGGTGGAAGATCATCTGCAGCAGGTCGTGGTCGCTAAGGACAGCGCCGGCTTCGATCAGGCCCTGCGATTCCGCCTTGGCGCGGACGCGGTCACGGTCGATGCCCCGACCGTCGTCGCGGATGGTGATGACCACCTCGCCCCCCGACTGATGGGCTGACAAGGCGATGCGGCCGGTGGCCGGCTTGCCGGCGGCGACCCGGTCCTCGGCCGTTTCCAATCCGTGGTCGGCGGCGTTGCGGATCAGGTGCACCAGGGGGTCGGCCAGACGCTCGATCACCGTCTTGTCGATCTCTGTCGTCTCGCCGTCGGTCGCCAGATCGATGGTCTTGCCGGTCTCCCGGGCCAGGTCGTGCACCAGGCGGCGGAAGCGGCCGAACAGGGTGGAGACCGGCACCATGCGCAGCACCATCATGGTGTCGCGCAGCTCGCCGGAAAGGCGCTCGATCTCCTCGGACACCGTGCGCAGGTTGGGATCGGCGCCGCTGCTGGCGATCTGGCTCAGCCGCGACTGGGCGATGACCAGTTCGCCCACCCGGTCCATCAGCTCGTCCAGCCGGTCGGCCGGCCCGCGGACGCTTTCCTGCGTGCGCGTGCGGGCTCCGTCGGGGGCTTCCGCCACGGCGGCGGCCGGCGGCGCGACGTCGCGCGCCGGAGCGGGGGGCGCCTCAGCGCCGGCGTTAGAGGCGGGGGGCGTTTCGGGGGCTGACGTTTCGCCCGCTGACGCTTCGGCGGCTGGCGTCTTGGGGGCATCCGTCTCGATCGCCTCGATCTGCAGGCTCATATCGTCCATCACGAAGATGAAGACGTCCTCGATCGCCTGCCGCGGCTGATCGGTGGTGAGCACCACCGTCCAGCGCAGATGACAGCCGGTGGGGTCCAGCATGTCCAAGGGCGGGATCTGGCTGGCGTCGACCACCACCTGGGCCTCGCCCAGATCGCGCAGCTCGGCCAGCAGGGCCAGCGGGTTGGAGCCATTGCGGAAGGCGTTTTCCGGCAGGTCGAAGATGATGCGCCAGGTGGTCATGGCCGGGGGGGCGTCGGCCGGGCCGGCGGCGCCGTCGGCCGCCCTGACCGCGCGTTCGAGATCGACCAGCAGGATGTCGCCGGCCGCCCCATGGTCGCCCTTGGGGTCCTCCATCAGCCGGCGCATGTGGTCGCGGGCCGCCAGCACGGCCGACACCAGGTCGGTGGTGGCGGCGACTTCGCCCTTGCGGACCCGGTCGAACGCCGTCTCGCAGTGGTGGGTGAAGGCCGCCAGGGCGTCGAAGCCGAACATCGCCCCCGAACCCTTCAGCGTGTGAAGGCCGCGGAACACGGCGTCGATCAGGCCGCGGTCGCCGGGCGCCGCCATCAGGTCGAGCAGGCCCTGTTCGATCATCTCCAGGGTTTCGCGCGCTTCGACCTGGAAGACGGCGATGGCGTCTTGCTGGCTCATCGGCCCAGCACCTTCTTGGCGAGTCTGGCGAGGGTGTCAGGGTCAAAGGGCTTGGTCAGCCAGCCGGTGGCGCCGGCCGCCTTGGCCCGCTCTTTCATCCCGGCGTCGGATTCGGTGGTCAGGAAGACGATGGGGACACCCATGAGGCTGGGCAGCTTCCGCATCTCTTCGATCATGGTCAGGCCGTCCATCACCGGCATGTTGAGGTCGGTGATGATCATGTCGAAGGCGGCGGCCTGAGCCTTCTCGATGCCTTCGGCGCCGTTGGCCGCCTCGGTGACGGTGTAGCCGGCGTTGGTCAGGGCGATCTTGATGGCGACCCGGATGCTGGGCGAGTCATCGACCGTCAGGATGGAAGCTGTCACGACATGTTTTCCTGATGAAACCAGAAGCAAAGGTCTTCGGCCGAGGCGTTGGTGATGAAGCCGCCATCGCGAAGGACATTTCGGAAGTGCTCGGCCGGCCGCTCAAGGGTCAGGGACTTGCTATTAGCTTCAGCAAATCGCCTCGCTGATTCGATGAGCTGAACGCCACAAAGATCGATGGGTGTTCCGTCGGTGATATCAAGGCGGAGTTGGTCGCTTCTAATGAAAGCGTCGATTATCAACTCTCGCAACGCCGCCACGTTCTTCACGACAGCGCCTTCAAGCACCAGGTACTGAGACATCGATTATTCCAATCCCCCCAGTGAACAAGGCGATCGATACGCCCGAGTTCAATCACGAGGGGAAGATCGGTGGGTAATAGTTAACAAGGAGGTAATGATTGGTGCGGCAGGGCGTCGCTGCCTTCACAATCGAGATTGATTACTCAAATACCTAGTAAACAGATTATTAATCCGGAAATAGATTCGATACCAACGTTATGTTATGCGGTCGTGATTTCCACTATTTGCCCGAGACGCGATGGGGCTGCATCGTTCTCATCTCTCTGAGATCTGATGAAACTTGGCCATACTAGGTATGACGTCTTGGTATGGACGGTCACACCCTGGTTCAGAACCGCGCCGCTCGGGCGCTTCTGGGGGACCGGGCGGGCCGTAGGGCCAGACGGCCAGAGGGCAGAGGGCCGCCAAGATCACATAAGCGGCCTTCCTCGACAGCGTCATCGACGTCCTGCCGTCGCGCTGAAGGTCAGGACCGGCGCGACGGCCGGGTTGGACGGCGGCCTGAGGCGGCCCTACCGGCATGCCTCAGTTGGCTCGGCAGGCGCGCGGTATGCCTAAGGCGCCAGCCGGTAGCCGCCGGCCTCGGTGAGCAGCAGGCGGGCGTTGCCCGGGTCCGGCTCGATCTTCTGGCGCAGGCGATAGACGTGGGTTTCCAGGGTGTGGGTGGTGACGCCGGCGTTGTAGCCCCAGACCTCGGCCAGAAGCTCCTCGCGGGACACCGACTTGTCGCCGGCCCGGTAGAGGTACTTCAGGATGTTGGTCTCCTTCTCGGTGAGCCGGATCTTGCGCTCGTTCTCGTCCACCAGGATCTTGGCGGAGGGCCGGAACTCGTAGCCGCCGAGCTGGAAGACCGCCCCTTCGGACTGTTCGTGGCTGCGCAGCTGGGCGCGGATGCGGGCCAGCAGCACGGCGAACCGGTAGGGCTTGGTGACATAGTCGTTGGCCCCGGCCTCCAGCCCCTGGACCGTATCCTCGTCCGAAGACGCCGCCGTCAGCATGATGACCGGGGCGGCCAGGCCCTGGTCGCGCAGGGCCTTACAGACCTCGCGGCCATTCATGTCGGGCAGGTCCACGTCCAGCAGCACCAGGTCCGGGCGGCTTTCCTGGGCCAGGCGGACGCCTTCGGCGCCGGTGGCCGCCTCGACAGCGAGGAACTCGTCGTTCAATTGGAGTTGTTCGGCGACGGCGCCGCGCAGGTCGTCGTCGTCGTCGATGATCAGCAGGGTCTTTCTTTGCGCCATGGGCCAGAACATGCACCGTGTCGCCGTCTGCGGCCAAGAAATTTGGGAGCTGGGCCTTGATCTTCCACGCCGATTCCAGCGGCCGGTTCCGGGCTGGCGATGATCTGATGGCCTGCGCCATCGGCCGCGGCGGCATGGCGCCGGCGGCCGACAAGCGCGAGGGGGACGGCGTCTCCCCCATCGGGGTCTGGCCCCTGCGCTATGTCCTCTATCGGCCCGACCGCGGCCCGGCGCCGGCCACCGCCCTGCCGGTGCAAGCCCTCTCGCCCGACGACGGCTGGTGCGATGACCCGACCCACCCCGACTATAACCGGCAGGTGAAGCGCCCCTTCGCCGCCAGCCATGAGGCGCTCTGGCGGGAGGACGGGCTCTATGACCTGGTGGTGGTGCTGGGCCATAATGACGACCCGCCGGTGGCGCCCCTGGGCTCGGCCATCTTCCTGCACCTGGCCAAGCCCGACTACGCTCCCACCGAGGGCTGCATCGCGCTGTCGCGGGCCGATCTGACGGCGGTTCTGGCGCAGGCCGCCCCCGGCGACGCCCTGGCGATCGAGGGCTGAGGCCTCACCCCGCCGCGCGGGCGCCGAACAGGGCCGAGCCCACCCGGACGCTGGTGGCGCCGAACCGCACTGCGGTCTCGAAATCCCCGCTCATGCCCATGGAGCGCCGCGCTAGGCCGTTGCGGGCGGCGATCTTTGCCAGCAGGGCGAAGTGCGGACCCGGCGGCTCGTCGGCCGGCGGAATGCACATCAGCCCCTCGATCTCCAGGCCATAGGTCGCTCGGCACAGGGCGATGAAGCCGTCGGCCTCGGCCGGCTGGACCCCGGCCTTCTGCGGCTCCTCGCCGGTATTGACCTGCACATAGAGGCGCACGGCCTTGCCCTGGGCCTGGATCTCATCGGCCAGCACCTTGGCCAGGCGCTCGCGGTCCAGGGTTTCGATGACATCGAAAAAGGCCACGGCGTCCCTGGCCTTGTTGGTCTGCAAGGGGCCGATCAGCCGCAGTTCGACGCCCGCCCGGTGGTCGGCCCAGCGTTCCTGCGCCTCCTGCACCCGGTTTTCGCCGAAGATGGTCTGGCCGGCGGCGAGCGCCTGGGCCACAGGCTCCCAGGGCTGTTGCTTGGAGACCGCCACCAGGGTCACATCGCTCGGCGCGCGGCCGGCGGCCTGCGCGGCGCGGGCGATCCTGGCCAGCACATCGGCGCGGGCGGCGGCACTATCGAAGGAGGCGTCGGGCATGGCGGGAGATTTCTGCTTCTGGGACCTGCGGCGAACCGCATGGTCCTTAAGCCGCCGGGCGCGGGCCGACCGGGAGAGCCGCGTGGGGGGAACGGGGGTAGATCTCGGGGGCCGCCGCCGTAGGTATAACACACATACGCGCAGCTGGCTCCC
>CALEOQ010000522.1 GCA_937910255.1 uncultured Caulobacteraceae bacterium
GATGAGTGTGGACGAGGGGATGGCAGGGCAGACGGGTGAGGGGAGGGGTGAGGGGGGGGGGGGGGAGGGGGAAGGATTTTTTTTTTCAAGCAGAAGACGGCATACGAGATTACGACGTGACTGGAGTTCAGACGTGTGCTCTTCCGATCTCATTCCCGAGCGGCCGGCCTTCCAGGCCGCAGCCCGGATCAAGCCCACGGACCGCTCGGCCTATTATGCGAACGGCTGGCACCTGCTGACCCGGGACCTGCAAGGTCAGGCGGTGATGGCCGACATCCTGGCCTTCATCGGGGATCCCGAGGCGCCTCTGCCGTCTGGGGCGCCGCCCATTACCACCGCCCCGGGCGGCGATAACTGGACGCCGCTCGCCGAGCATGCGACGGCGGGCTTGTGAGGGCGCAGCCTGCGGGCTAGAGCCGACAAAATTGGTATCAAACGCAACGACCCCGTGAGCGCATGACCCTGTTCGATTCCGCCGACTTCGATGGCCACGAGGCCGTTCACGCCTTTTCCGACGAGGCCACGGGGCTGCGCTGCATCATCGCGGTTCATTCCACCGCCAGGGGGCCGGCGGCCGGCGGTTGCCGCATGTGGCCGTTCCCGACCTCGGCCGACGCCCTGCAGGACGCCCTGCGGCTGTCGCGGGCCATGTCCTACAAGAACGCCATGGCCGACCTGGACCTGGGCGGCGGCAAGGCGGTGATCATCGGCGATTCCCGCACCCAGAAGTCGCCCGCCCTGTTCGAGGCCTTCGGCCGGGCGGTCGAGGCCGTGGGCGGCGCCTATTGGACCGCCGAGGATGTGGGCGTCTCGCCGACGGACCTGATGCACGCGCGCCGGCACACCCGCTTCGTGGCGGGGCTGGAGGGCCATGCGGCGGCGTCTGGCGATCCCAGCCCGGTCACCGCCGAGGGCGTGTTCCGCGGCATCAGCCTGTGCGTGCGCCGGGCGCTGGATCGCGATCTGTCCGGCGTGACGGTGGCGATCCAGGGGGTCGGCCATGTGGGCGCCTATCTGGCCCAGAAGCTGAGCGCCGCCGGCGCACGACTGGTCATCACCGACGTCAACCGCGAGGTTCTGGCCCAGGTGGCGGCCCAGACGGGCGCCATGATCGTGGGGCCCGACGAGATCTTCGACGTCGAGGCCGACGTCTTCTCCCCCTGCGCCCTGGGCGGCGCGATCAGTGTCGAAACCCTGCCGCGCCTGCGCGCCAGGATCATCGCCGGCGGAGCCAACAACCAGCTGGCCGACCCGGTCATTGGCCAGACCCTGTTCGACCTTGGCCTGCTCTATGCGCCGGACTATGTGATCAACGGCGGCGGCATTATCAATGTGGCCGGGGAAATCCGCGCCCTGGACGCCGGCCAGACCTTTGATCCGGCCTGGGTGGAGGCCAAGCTCTCACGCCTGATGCTGACCCTGGAGGAGGTGCTCGACCGCTCCCTGGCCGAGCGGCGTCCGACGCACGAGGTGGCCGGCGAGATGGCCCGCGATCGGATCGCCCGCGGGCGCAGCGTTCTTGCCGCCCAATAGGGTTCACCCCGCCGGGGCCATCCGATCCTTGCGCGGCTCGCGCACCATGAACAGCAGCAAAGATCGGAAGAGCACACGTCTGAACTCCAGTCACGTCGTAATCTCGTATGCCGTCTTCTGCTTGAAAAAAAAACACAATCACCATCATACTCACCCACACCTCACCTCGCCCCACCACTCGCCAGC
>CALEOQ010000523.1 GCA_937910255.1 uncultured Caulobacteraceae bacterium
GGGCGTGGTAGCGCGGGAGGAGAGCATGGAGGCGACGGAGATGGTAAGCGTCGAACCGGTCTGTGATGCAGGGTGATTGGGGGGGGGGGGGGGGGGTTTTGTTTTAGTGATACGGCGCACACCGAGATCTACACTCTTACCCTACACGACGCTCTTCCGATCTGAAGGCGGGCAGGGCCATCCAGGCTGACCACCGGCTGATAGAAGAGGGTGAAATCCTTGGCCTCCACCCGGCGCCCCAGGGTGGCCGCCTGGTTCAGGGTCTGGGCCACCGACCTCTCGAAGGCCTCGGCAAGGGTCGCCGGCGGGGACGTCTTCGCCCCGTCGCGAAGGAAGTCATCCATGGCATATCGGATGGCCTTCAGCATCTGGTCGGCAGGCATGTCGGGATCGGCGCCCAGGGCGCGGACGACCGGCTGGACGCCCTCGTCTGGGGACAGGGCCAGCAGGCGGGCGATGCGGCTGGCCAGGGCTTCGCCGTTTTCACGGCCTTCGCGCAGCAGGGCGAAGCGGTCGTCGCCGATCTGGGCGGCTGAAGCTCCGGCATAGGATTCAGCGCGTATTACCGCAGCCAGGCGGCCGCGCATGTCCGAGGCTTCCGCCTCGCCGGCCAGGGCCGCCACGGCCTCGAAGCCGGCCAGCTCGACCAACGCCAACTCGATGTCGAGGCCGCGCTCGCGGGCGTGGGCCATGAGAGCGGTGGCGGCGCTTTCGAAGGTGGCGCGATCATGCAATCCATAGGCGCCCGGCGCCCGCCGCGCATGGGGCGCGCTTGCGCGCGACAGAACGCAGGACACCGCGCCGCCATGGCCGGGCAGGCGAAAGGCCGAGAGGCTGGCGGCGCGCTCGCCGTCGCCGCTCTGGCCGTGCAGGCGCACCACCACAGGGCCGGCGCGCCGGCCGTCCTCCAGGCCGCCGAGTAGAACCGAGACAAGCTGCCGGTCCTCCGCCGCGACGAAGTCCGCCAGGCGTGCGCCTCTCAGGTTTCGATCCTCTGACCCGGCGAGGGCCTCGCCGGCGCCCAGGGCGACGGAGATTTTTCCCTCAGCCGTCACCTCGATGAGGAGGTCAGCCGAGGCGAAGGCGAAGCCCAGAAGGCTTTTGGGGTTCAGGGTCACGGGGCGCTCCGGCTCAGCTGCAAAGCTGCACGGGCAGGCTTAATCTCAAGTAATGGCGCTCGCCGACATCTTGCGGCAATTTGGCGCAGCCCATGGGCGTCATCCAACCGACGTCGAGACGAGATAAGCCCTCCGTATGATCACCGCCCTAATCCTCGCCGCCGCCCTTTCCCTGCCTGCAGATTGCGACCTGGAGGCGCCGCACGGGCGTGACGGCTGCACGCGGGCGACGGTGGACGCCCTGCCGATGAACGCGATCCAGGCGGTGGGCACGCACAACTCCTACAAGCTGGCTATTCCCGCGGCTGAGATGGCCCTGCTCAGCGCCATGTCGCCCGACATGGCGCGCACGCTAGACTACGCCCACGCGCCGTTGACCGATCAGTTGGAGGCCGGCGCCCGGCAGCTGGAGATCGACGTTCTCAACGACCCGGATCCGGGCCGCTACGCCAGACCCCTGGCCCGGCGGCTGGTCCCCGAGCCTGAGGCCTATGATCTGGGGCCGCTGGAGCAGCCGGGCCTGAAGGTGCTGCATGTCCAGGACGTGGACTACCGCAGCTCCTGTCCCCTGTTTGTCGAATGTCTGGCGCAGGTGGCCGCCTGGTCCCGGGCCCATCCCGACCACGCGCCGCTGCTGATCCTGATGAACCTCAAGGAGGGCGCGGCCCTGCCGGCAGATCGGAAGAGCACACGTCTGAACTCCAGTCACGTCGTAATCTCGTATGCCGTCTTCTGCTTGGAAAAAAAAAAATATATAATGCAAGCAGTGATAAA
>CALEOQ010000524.1 GCA_937910255.1 uncultured Caulobacteraceae bacterium
GTGAGAAGGGTGTGGAGGGTGAGCGGTGTGTAGTTGTGTGAGGGTGAGGACGGCTGACTGTAGTACGACGTGAGTGGAGTTAAGACGTGTGCTCTTCCGATCGGCAGGACGCCGCCGGAACACGAATTGATCCGCCCCCGTCGCTGGCGTGGGCGCCGGGCGTGATGCCGGCCGCCACCGCCGCCGAGGCTCCGCCGGACGAGCCGCCCGGCGTGTGGTCCAGGTTCCAGGGATTGCGGGTGGCGCCGAACAGGGCAGGCTCCGTCACCGGGGCAAGGCCGAACTCCGGCGTATTGGTCTTGCCGAAGATCACCAGGCCCGCCTGGCGATAGGCCGTGACGATGGCGCTGTCGGTCTCGGCGCGGACATCCTTGAAGGCGCGCGAGCCGCTGGTGGTGGCGGTTCCGCCCAGCTGGGCGCCCAGGTCCTTCAGCAGGAAGGGTACGCCGGCGAACGGACCCTGGGGCGCCCGCGCGATCTCGGCCCGGGCGAAGTCGGCCAGATCGTGGGTGATGGCGTTGATCTGCGGATTCACCGCAGCGGCGCGGTCCAGGGCCGTGTCGAGCAGCTCGGTGGCCGACACCTCCCGGCTGGCGACAAGCTGGGCCAGGGCGGTCATGTCGTGGCGGCGATAGTCCTCGAACTTCATGGCGCGTCTCCCGAGGGTTTCCTGTTTTGACCAGGGGAGCCGATCCCGCGCGGGAAAGCCAGGACGGTTGTCGAGGCTCCCACGCCACGCCCTTTGCGAAAGCGCCGCATCGGCCGACTATCGCTGGACAGACAAGAGCAAGGAGGACGACCCATGCGCCAGGAGATCAGCATTCCGACCAAGGACGGCGCCATGCGCGCCTTCGCCTTCACGCCTGACACCGGCGAAGGCCCCTGGCCGGGCGTGATCTTCTACATGGACGCACCCGCCATCCGGCCGGCCCTGTTCGACATGGGCGAGCGCATCGCCGCCCACGGCTATGTGGTGGTGATGCCCGACCTCTATTGGCGCGCCGGCGCCTATGAGCCGATCGACATGGCCACGGTCCGCAACGACGAGGCCCGTCGCGAGGCCTTCGGCCGCCTGCGCGCCTCGACCAATCCCCAGGCCCAGATGGTCGACACCGAAGGCGCCCTGGCCTGGCTCGACCAGGAGCCGCGGGCCAAGGCCGACAAGGTGGGGTTGACCGGCTATTGCATGGGCGGCGGGATCGCCCTGCGGGCCGCTGCGGCCGTCCCCGACCGCATCGCGGCGGCCGCCAGTTTCCACGGCGGCAACCTGGCCACCGACGAGCCCGACAGCCCGCACCGGCAGGCCGACCAGATCAAGGCCCGCGTGCTGGTGGCCGGCGCCGACGAGGCTCGCAGCTTTCCGCCCGAGCAGAAGGTCCGGCTTGAGGCGGCGCTGCAGGCGGCCGGCGTCGAGGCCGAGGTGGTCATCTATCCCGGCGCACGCCATGGCTATGCGCCCGCCGACATGGCCGCCTATGACGCCGAAGCCTCCGAGCGGCACTGGCGCGAGATGTTCGACCTGTTCGACGCCACCCTGAAGGGCTGAGGCCGATCAGCGGCTGCGGCCCCGCGCGCTCACCGGCCAGATGTCGGCCAGGGCGTCGCCGGTCACCACATGATAGCTGTCATAGAGGTTCACGGTGGGGTCGCAGTGGGGCACGGCCAGGGTGACCAGGTCGGCGATGGCGAGAGTCTCGCCGATCCCCGGCGCAATAACCGCCCCTTGCTCGTCACCCATGAACGCGAACCTGGCCCCCTCGGGGGCCCCGGCCACGACCTGCGGCGGGGCGGCATCGGTGGAAAAGGCCTTGAAGCCGGCGTCCACTGTGACCAGGAGATCGGAAGAGCACACGTCTGAACTCCAGTCACGTCGTAAGCTCGTATGCCGTCCTCTGCTTGAAAAA
>CALEOQ010000525.1 GCA_937910255.1 uncultured Caulobacteraceae bacterium
GTAGGAGGGGGGAAGTGCGAGATGGAGAAGTAGGGAAGTGACGAACGAGAGTTGTAAGTCGGAGATGTTGATGGAACTGACCAATTTTTTTTTTTCAAGCAGAAGACGGCATACGAGATTACGACGTGACTGGAGTTCAGACGTGTGCTCTTCCGATCTCCACGCCCGGATCACGGCCGGAATGGCGCCGCGCCAGCATTTCCTCGATCTCGTCAGCTGTGCGACCAGCCGCGGCCATCCGCTCCTGCAGGCGATCCACATTGGCGGTCTGACGCTGGCCAGGGGTGTGATCCATGATCGACAGCAGTTTCAGACGCGGATTGTCGGCGTGCGGCTCCAGCAGGTTGAGCAGCTCGGGATTGGTCACTTCGCAGCGCAGATGCAGCAGGTGATCGGCGCGCAGGGCGCCGTCGGTCTGCGCCTGGTCCATGCCGCCGATCATGGGGCCTAGCGCGTCCTTGCGGTCCAGGCCCTCCTTGCGCCCATGCAGGCTGAGGGAGTCGAGCACCGTGGTGATGCCGGCCGTCACGCACTGGCCGTCATGGGCGAGCGCCGCCCCATAGGCGTCCCACAGGGCGCCGGGGCGGGGCTGGTAGTGCTTTTCCAGGTTGTCGGTGTGGATGTCGATCAGGCCCGCGACCAGCACGTCGCCGGTCCAGTCGATGGCGCCTGCGGGGCAGGAGGCCCGGGCCTCCACGGCGGCGATGACGCCGTCGCGAAGGACCAATTCGGCGGCGATCTGGCCGGTCGGCGTGATCACCTGGTCGGAGAAGATGCGGGTTTCGGTCATGGTCAGGCGGCCGCCTTGAATTGGGCGACTTCGAACAGCCGGCTGGCCACCGAGTCGCGGACATCGAGGTCGTGGAAGATGCCGATCATGGCGGCGCCCTCGGCCAGGGCCTCGTTGATCAGCCGCACGACGATGGCCCGGTTTTCCGCATCCAGGGAGGCGGTGGGCTCGTCCAGCAGCAGCACCGGATACTTGCGGATGAAGCTGCGGGCGATGTTCACCCGCTGCTGCTCGCCGCCGGAGAAGGTGGCGGGCGGCAGGTCCCAGTGGGCCTGGGGCAGACGGAGCGCCGAGAGCAGCTCGCTGGCCCGGTCCTTGGCCTCGTCGAACGCGACGCCGTTCTCCAGCAGGGGCTCCATCACCAGTTGCAGGGTGGGCACCCGCGGGATGACCCGCAGGAACTGGGAGACATAGCCCAGGGTCCGGCGGCGGACGTCCAGCACCTCGTGGGGGCTGGCCTGGGTGATGTCCACATAGGCGCCGTCGTGCCAGACCTTCACCGCGCCTTGGGTCGGCAGATAGTTGCCGAAGATGGAGCGCATGAGGGTGGACTTGCCGACGCCGGACTCTCCGGCCAGCACCACGCATTCGCCGGCGGCGACCTGCAGGGTCAGGTCCTGGAAGACCGGGATGGTGGCCGATTCCGCATTGTGCAGAACGAAGGTCTTGGCCAGGTCTTCGACGATGATCAGGGGTTTGTCGGTCATGGCTCTAGATCTGCAGGACGGAGGAGACGAGGAGCTGGGTGTAGGGATGCTGGGGATCGTCCAGCACCTGGTCGGTCAGGCCGGTTTCCACCACCTCGCCGCCCTTCATGACCATCAGGCGGTCGGCCATCAGCCGGGCCACGGCCATGTCGTGGGTGACGATGATCACCGCCAGGCCCAGGTCGCGGACCAGTTCACGCAGCAGGTCGAGCAGGCGGGCCTGGACCGAGACGTCGAGGCCGCCGGTGGGCTCATCCATGAACACCAGACGCGGGCCGTGGATCAGGTTGCGAGCCACCTGGATCCGCTGCTGCATGCCGCCGGAGAAGTTGCGCGGCTTGTCGTCGATCCGGCGGGTGTCGAGCTCCACCCGGTCCAGCCAGTCGATGGTGGCCTGGCGCATATTGCCGTAGTGGCGGCCGCCCAGGTTCATCAGCGGCTCGGCGACATTGGCGCCGCCGGAGACCCGCATGCGCAGGCCATCGCGGGGGTTCTGGTGCACGAAGCCCCATTCTTCCCGCTGCATCCGGCGCCGGTCGGGCTCGGACAGGCCGTAGATGTCGGTGAGGCCGAAGCGGCGGGTGTCGAAGCGGACCTCGCCGGAGGTCGGCGTCAGCTTGCCGGAGATGCAGTTGAGCAGGGTGGTCTTGCCCGACCCGCTCTCGCCGACGATGCCGAGCACCTCGCCCGGACGCAGGTCGAAGGCCACGTCGCGGCAGCCCAGGACATGGCCGTACCACTTGGTCAGGCCCTCGACGCTGAGCAGGGGCGCTGGCGCTATTCTGCCAGGGATGGCGTTCATTGGGCGGGCTCCTTCAGGGCGGCGTCCTGGTCGAGGGTGTGGCCGGCCATGGGGCCGACATGGCCCGCCTCGCGGCGTTCGGCGCAGTGGTGGCTGTCGGAGCAGACGAACATCTTGTCGCCGGCGTCATCGAGGATGACCTCGTCGAGATAGGAGTCCTTGGCCCCGCAAAGGGCGCAGGTCTCTTCCCAGGTCTGGGTCTCGAAGGGATAGTCCTCGAAGTCCAGGCTGCGGACGCGGGTGAAGGGCGGCACGGCGTAGATGCGCTTTTCCCGGCCGGCGCCGAACAGCATGACCGCTTCGTTCTGGGCCATCTTCGGATTGTCGAACTTCGGGATCGGCGAGGGCGACATCAGGTAGCGCTCCTCCACCATCACCGGATAGCCGGCGGTGGCGGCGATGCGCCCATAGGTCGAGACGTTCTCATAGAGCGAGACGTACTGCAGGCCATATTCCTCATAGGCGTGCATGGCGCGGGTCTCGGTCTCCCGGGCCTCCAGGCCGCGCAGGGGCTCGGGCTGCGGCACCTGATAGACCAGGACCTGGCCCTGCTTCAGGGGCTTTTCCGGAATCCGGTGACGGGTCTGGATGATGGTCGCCTCACCGGTGTCCTCGGTGGTGGCCACGTCGGCCACATTGGCGAAGAACCGGCGGATGGAGACGGCGTTGGTGGTGTCGTCGGCGCCCTGGTCGATGCACTTGTAGACATCGTCGGGGCCGATGATCGCCGCGGTCAGCTGGATGCCGCCCGTGCCCCAGCCGTAGGGCACAGGCATTTCCCGCGAGCCGAAGGGCACCTGGTATCCGGGGATGGCCAGGGCCTTCAGGATCGAGCGGCGGATCATCCGCTTCGTCTGCTCGTCGAGATAGGCGTAGTTGTAGTAGCGCTCGGGCGCATTGGCGCGAGCCGGGACGGGGGTGCTCATTCTGCGGCTTCCTTCAGGGCGGCGCGGCGCTCGAAGTGCTCCTTGCGGAGCCGGCGGATCAGTTGCAGGTCGGCCTGGAAGTCGACGTAGTGGGGCAGCTTCAGGTGCTGCACGAAGCCCGAGGCCTCCACATTGTCGGAGTGGTAGAGGACGAACTCCTCGTCCTGCACCGGGGCGTCGGCCTGTTCGCCCACTTCGCGGTGACGCAGGGCGCGGTCGACGATGGCCATGCTCATGGCCTTGCGCTCGCAGTGGCCGAAGGTCAGGCCATAGCCGCGGGTGTACTGCGGCGGACGCTCGGCCGAACCGGCGAAGCCCGACAGCATGGTGCACTCGGTCAGGGTGATCTCGCCGATCTCGATGGGGAAGCCGAGTTCGTCGGGCACGAATTCGACGGCCACTTCGCCCAGGCGGATCTCGCCGCAGAGGGGGTGGGTCGAGCCCCAGCCGCGCTGCGAGGAATAGGCCAGGCTGAGCAGGAAGCCCTCGTCGCCCCGGGCCAGGGCCTGCAGGCGCTGGTCGCGATCGGCGGGGAACTTCATCGGCTGGCGGGTCAGGTCGTAGGGCTCGGGCGCCTCGTCGGTGCGGACGTCGTGCTCCAGCAGATCCTCATGGCGGAACACCGAGGCGATGTTGGGCATGGGATAGGCCTGGGGCTCTTCGGCCTGGGGCGCGGGCTCAGGCGCTGCGCCGCCTTCGGCCGCCAGGGCGAAGTCGAGCAGGCGGTGGGTGTAGTCGAAGGTGGGGCCAAGCACCTGGCCGCCGGGAATGTCCTTGAAGGCGGCCGAGACGCGACGACGCACCGCCATGGCTTCGGTCTCCACGGGCAGGGAGGCGCCGAAGCGGGGCAGGGTGGTGCGATAGGCCCGCAGCAGGAAGATGGCCTCGGGCAGATCGCCTCGGGCCTGCTTGACCGCAAGCGCGGCCAGGTCGCGGTCGTAGCAGGAGCCTTCGCTCATCACCCGATCGACGGCGAGCGACAGCTGTTCGCGAACCTGCGCCACCTCCAGTTCGCCGACCGTGGGATCGCCGCGGCGATCCTCGGCCAGCCACTGGTGCGCGTGGGTGATCGCCTTCTCGCCGCCTTTGACGGAAACATAGGCCATGTCAGCCTCCCTTGATCTGAGCGGTTGTGGTGCGCGGCAGGGCGAGCAGCTGGTCGCCAGCGACCAGCAGAACGTCGACGCCGAACTGGAATTGCGCCTGGTTGGTCTCGATCTGCGTCCAGAAGTCCTGGGGCAGGCCCTGGGGCGCGATATCGGTGGTGGTCTGGATGCCCGGGCCGCTGAGGATCACCGTCGGGCCGCCCTCGAGGGACGCAACCTGCAGGATCACCGTGGTGGAGCGGTCGGGATACTTGGCGTCGCCCTGGTTGAAGGCGGCGAGGTTCGGAGCCTTGGCCATGTCGGTGACGATGGCGAAGGCCGCGTCCTCAGCCCTTGTGGTCAGCGGGCAGCCGCAGTGGAAGCGAAGCCAGGCCTCGGCTTCCGACTCGGCCAGGGCCGGGTCGAGCCAGACCAGGGTCTCGAAGTCGAACAGGGTCAGCGCCACGGCGCCGGCGGCCTGACCGAGCCCGGGCGGGGCCTGGGGCGCGCGGTCGATGCGGGTGAGAGATCGGAAGTGCACACGTTGGTACCCCAGCCACGTCGGCCACTCATTAGCCCTCCTCCCTCTTGCACTAATATTGCACCCTCCAAGCATGTCACCTC
>CALEOQ010000526.1 GCA_937910255.1 uncultured Caulobacteraceae bacterium
ACGTGAGATGGGGGAAGAGGGGGGGGACGACAGTTTTTTGTTTTCCAAGCAGAAGACGGCATACGAGATTACGACGTGACTGGAGTTCAGACGTGTGCTCTTCCGATCTGGTCGAAGGTCCAGTGCTGATACTTCTTCGCCGCGGGCGGATTGACCACGCCAGCGATATGACCGGAGCCCGAAAGGGTGAAGGTGGTCGGGCCGCCGAACAGGCGCGCGCCGCGATAAACCGAACCCGCCGGCGCGATATGGTCCTCCTTGGATGACTGCACATAGACCGGCGTCGTCACCGCCCCCAGATCCAGGCGCACGCCGTCCAGCTCCAGTTCGCCCTTGGCCAGGGCGTTCTGGCCGTAGAACTGGCGCAGATAGAACATGTGCAGCGCCTTGGGCATGCGGGTCTGGTCGGAGTTCCAGAACAGCAGGTCGAAGGGCCTCGGCTCCTTGCCCATCAGATAGTTGTTCACGAAGAACGACCAGATCAGGTCGTTGGAGCGCAGGACGTTGAAGGTGTCGGCCATGGCCTGGCCCGACAGGACCCCGCCCTCGGCGTCCATCTTCTGTTCGAGATCCTTCAGCCAGGACTCGTCGGTGAACAGCAGCAGGTCGCCGGCCTCGCTGAAATCCTGCTGGGCGGCGAAGAAGGTGGCCGAGGCGATCCGCTGATCCCCCTTGGCCGCCATATGGGCCAGGGCCGCCGACAACAGGGTGCCGCCGATGCAATAGCCGACGGCGTTCAGGCGATCGACGCCCGCCTGCTTCATGGCCGCGTCGGTGGCCTCATAGATGCCCTGGCGCAGGTAGTCTTCGAAGGTCTTGCCCGCCAGGGCCTTGTCCGGGTTCACCCAGGAGGCCACGAACACCGTGATGCCCTGATCGGCCAGCCAGCGGATCATGGAATTGTCCGGGCGGAGATCCAGGATGTAGAACTTGTTGATCCAGGGCGGGAAGATGATGAGCGGAAGCTCGTGCACCTCCTCGGTGGACGGCGAGAACTGGACCAGCTGCAGCAGCTCGTTCTGGAACACGACCTTGCCGGGCGCAGTGGCGACGTTCTCGCCGATCTTGAACTGCTCGTAGTCGGTCTGGCTGATCGACAGCTGGCCGCCGCCGCGGGCCAGGTCGGCGGCGAAGTTCTCCATGCCGCGGACCAGGCTTTCGCCGCCGGTGGCCATGATCTCGCGCATGGCCGTGGGGTTTGAGGCCAGGAAGTTGGTCGGCGAAAAGGCGTCGGTCAGCAGCTTCATGAAGAACTCGACCCGACGGCGCGAGATCGGCTCGACGCCCTCGACGCCGCCCACCAGGCCCTGCAACCAGTCTGCGGTGACCAGATAGGACTGCTTCATGACGTCGAAGACGGGGTTGTCTGACCAGTCGGGGTCGAGGAACCGCTTGTCGCCCTTGAGTGGCTGGGCCACGGGCTCCGGCGTCTCGCCGGCCATTCGCCGTGCGGTCGCCTGCCAGAGATCCATGTAGCGGGTCAGGAGGTCGGCCTGCGCGCGCACCAGACGATCGGGCTGGCTGGCCAGCTTGCCCATCACCTCCGTCAGGGACGGGCCGATATGGAAGGGATCGGCGGACAGGGCGGCGGGGCGATCGGCCTGGCGCAGGGCCGCTTCGGCGATCGCGCCCTGGGCCGTCATGGCCGCCCGGGCGAGGTTGGTCGACAGGTTTTCCAGCAGCCGCCGCTGGTCCGTCGTCAGATCAGGGAAGCCGGCGAGGGCGGCGGGCGCCTCCGGCGGCGCGGGCCGAGGCGAAGCCTGGTCGGGCGCGGGCGGGGGCGGCGGGGCGGCCTTCGGCTTCGGCTTGGGCTTGGGCTTCGGGGCGGCCGCTTTAGGCGCAACCTTCGGGGTTGGCGCAGCCTTGGCCTCGACCGGCGCGGCGGCGGCCTTGGCCTTGGTCTTGGACGTCGGCGACTTGGACTTGCTTCGGCTCGTGGAGCCAGAGCCCTTGGTCTGCGAGCCTTTTTCGCTCATGGAACGCCATCCTCCGGGCAGGTGGGCCGATTGCAGCCCTTTCACTGGGTCGCATCATGTCATAAGAGCGAGGCCGACATGAACGTCTTGGCTCGCCTTTTTCCAAACGCACAAAACGCCCGGTTGTGGCGTGGCGCGGGCGCGTGCCTGGGGGTCTCGATCCTGGGCGGCTGCGCAGCCGTGAGCCCGTTCGCCGCCGCGCCCGTCGACCCCACCTCGCCGGCCGCCCAGGCGGTGATCGCCGGCGCGCGGGCCGACACCGCCTATCCGAAGTTCAGCGACATTCCCCCGGCGCCGGCCAATCCTCGCCCAGCCCGCAATTGGGCCCGTGCGGTGGCCAATGTTGAGGCCGCCGGCGCCCAGCTGGCGGCGCAGACGGCGCCCGGGACCTGGACGCTGGATGACACGGCCGCCTTCGCCGCCCGGGCCCAGGCCGATGTCACGCCGCCGCCGGCCATCACCACGAGCGACACCGAGGCTTTCGCGCGCGACGCCAGGGAGCGAGCTACACCGCCTCCGTCGCCCCGTTGAGGGGACCTGCGGAGGCGAAAAGTTCCCTGAGCCTGCTTGGCGGATTCCAGCCCGGAGTCTATCCATGCGCGACTTTCAGCTCCCCAACGCCGCAGCAGCGGCAGAGCTTGCAATGACCCCCGAATTCCACCGCATCCGACGCCTCCCGCCCTACGTCCTCGAGGAGGTGAACCGCATCAAGGCGCGGCTCCGCGCCGAGGGCACCGACATCATCGATTTCGGCATGGGCAATCCCGACATGCCGACGCCCAAGCACATCGTCGAGAAGATGATCGAGACCGCCCGCGACCCCAAGGCGGGACGCTATTCGGCCTCGAAGGGCATCATCGGCCTGCGCCGCGCCATGGCCGGCTATTACAAGCGCCGCTTCGGCGTGACCCTGAATCCCGACACCGAGGTGATCGCCACCCTGGGCTCCAAGGAGGGGTTCGCCAACCTCGCCCAGGCCCTGACCGCGCCCGGCGATGTCATCATCTGCCCCAACCCGGCCTATCCGATCCACGCCTACGGCTTCATCATGGCCGGCGGCGTCATCCGGCATGTGCCCGCCCATTCGCCGGAAGAGTACCTGGCTGGCGTCAGCCGCGCCGTGAAACACTCCGCCCCGCCGCCCAGCGTGCTGATCCTGTCCTATCCGTCCAATCCCACCGCCCAGTGCGTGGACCTGGACTTCTACAAGGACGCCATCGCGCTGGCCCGCAAACACGACCTGCTGGTGATTTCCGACATCGCCTATTCCGAGATCTATTTCGACGACAACCCGCCGCCGTCGGTGCTGCAGGTCGAGGGCGCCAAGGACATCGCCGTCGAGGTCAATTCCCTGTCCAAGACCTACGCCATGGCCGGATGGCGGGTTGGCATGGTGGTCGGCAACGAGCGGATCTGTAACGCGCTCGCCCGGGTGAAGTCCTATCTGGACTACGGCGCCTACACGCCGATCCAGGTGGCTGCGGCCACGGCCCTGAACGGGCCGCAGGACTGCGTCGCCGAGATTCGCGCCATCTATAAGTCCCGCCGCGATGTGCTGGTGGAATCCATGAAGCGGGCCGGCTGGGATATTCCTTCGCCCCAGGCCTCCATGTTCGCCTGGGCGCCGGTGCCCGAAAAATTCAAGGAGGCCGGCGCGCTCATGTTTTCCAAGCTGCTGATCGAAGAGGCCGGCGTCGCCGTGGCGCCTGGCGTGGGCTTTGGCGAGTACGGCGAAGGCTATGTCCGCGTCGGTCTGGTCGAGAACGAACACCGCATCCGTCAGGCCGCTCGCAACGTGAAGAAGTTCCTCGGCAACGCCGATGAGATTCTGGAGCGGGCCCACAATACCATGGCCGCCCAATGAGCCCGCGGGACTGGCGTATCGGCGTCGCCGGCCTGGGCACCGTCGGCACGGGCCTGCTGACCTTTCTCGATGAGCGTCCGGCCTTTGCGCCGGCCGGCGGTCAGGCCCGGGTCACCGGCGTCTCGGCCCGGTCGCGGACGAGGCCCCGGGGCTTCGACATCTCGAGCCTGCCCTGGTTTGACGATCCCGTGGCCCTGGCCCAGTCGGACGAAATCGACGTCTTCGTCGAGCTGATCGGCGGCTCCGATGGCCCGGCCAAGGCCGCGGTCGAGGCCGCCCTGAAGGCCGGCAAGCCCGTGGTCACCGCCAACAAGGCCCTGATCGCCGAGCATGGCGCGGCGCTGGCCGCCCTCGCCGAGGCGGCCGGCGTTCCCCTGCTGTTCGAGGCCGCCGTGATGGGCGGCACGCCGGCGGTGAAGATGGTCCGCGAGGCCATGGTCGGCGACGATGTGCGCAGCCTGTCCGGTATTCTCAACGGCACCTGCAACTTCATCCTGACCGAGATGGAGCAGGGGGGCCGCGCCTTCGAGGACGTGCTTGCCGAGGCCCAGCGCCTGGGCTATGCCGAGGCCGATCCGACCATGGACGTGGGCGGCTTCGACGCGGCCCACAAGATCACCATCCTGGCGGCGCTCGCCTTCAACTGCGCCCCGGATTTCGCCGCCTGCGAGGTGGAGGGCGTCGACCAGGTCGAGCTGCTCGACATCCGCATGGCCAAGGACCTGGGCTATCGCATCAAGCTGATCGCCTCGGCCGACCGCAGCGACGAAGGCGTCTCGGTGCGGGTCCATCCGTCCCTGGTGCCGCTGGCCCATCCCCTGGCCCAGGCGGGCGGGGCGCTCAACGCCCTGTTCATCGAGGGCGAGCGACTGGGCCGCATCTTCATCCAGGGCGCAGGCGCAGGCGCAGGCCCGACCGCCGCGGCGGTGGCCGCCGACATCGCCGATGTGATGACCCAGGCCGTCCGCCCGGTCTTCCAGCGGCCGGCCACGGAGCTGGCCGCCTTCACCCCGGTGGATCGCAGCCGCAGCCTGGTGCGCGCCTATCTGCGCCTGCTGGTCAAGGACGAGCCCGGCGTGATCGCGGCGGTGTCCGAAACCCTGGCCGAGGCCGGCGTCTCGATCGAGAGCTTCCTGCAGAAGCCGGTGGAAGACGCCCAAGGGGTGCCGATCGTGCTGACGACCCATTCGGTCTCGGAGGCGGTCTTGGCTGACGCTGTCGCGCGGATCGGCGGGCATCCGGCGGTGATCGAAGCGCCCCGGCTGATGCGAATCGCACGGATATGAGAATCCGGCGAAACTGAAGGCCCGACGGCCGAGGAGACCCATATGACCGCTGAGACTCTGGATCGCGGACTGGTGCTGGACTCGGTGCGGGTGACGGAAATCGCCGCCATCGCCGCCTGGAACCTGGTGGGCCGCGGGGATGAGAAGGCCGCCGATCAGGCCGCGGTCGACGCCATGCGCACGGCGCTCAACGACCTGGATATCGACGGCGAGATCGTCATCGGCGAGGGCGAGCGCGACGAGGCGCCGATGCTCTATATCGGCGAAAAGGTCGGGCGAGGCGGACCCGCGGTGGATATCGCCCTCGACCCGCTGGAAGGCACGACGCTGACGGCCAAGGCCATGTCCAACGCCCTTACAGTCATGGCCTGGGCGCCCAAGGGCACGCTGCTCAATGCGCCCGACACCTATATGGACAAGATCGCCTGCGGCCCGGGCTTTCCCGCCGGGCTCATCGACCTGGACGCCTCGCCGGCCGAGAACGTCCGCGCCCTGGCCCGCGCCAAGGGGGTGGACGAAAGCCAGATCACCGTCTGCATCCTCGACCGCCCCCGCCATGGCGAGATCATCGCCAAGGTCCGCGAGGTCGGCGCGCGGGTGCATCTGATCACCGACGGGGACATCGCCGGCGTGATCAACACCGCCGATCCCGACACCGGCGTGGACCTCTATCTCGGCCAGGGCGGGGCGCCCGAAGGCGTGCTGGCGTGCGCGGCGCTGAAGTGCGTGGGCGGCCAGTTCCAGGGCCGGCTGGTGTTCCGCAACAGCGACGAGCGGATGCGCGCCGAGCGCTGCGGCATCACTGAATTCGACAAGAAGTACGATCTGCACGAGATGGTCCGCGCCGAAGCGATCTTCGCGGCCACCGGCGTGACCAAGGGGGCGCTGCTGGATGGCGTTCGCCTTCGCAACGGCATGGTCCACACCCATTCGATGGTGATGAATTCATCCACCCGCACGGTGCGCGAAGTGCGGATGAAGCGGCCGGTCTGATCCCATGGCCGATGGCGGAGCCCCCTTCGGCTATCTCGATGTGGACCGCTCGCTCAGCGGACGCCGATGGCGTGCGCGCCCCGCCGACGCCGAGCTGACCCGCCGACACCAGATGATGCTCGGCCTCGACGAGCCCATGGCCCGGGCCCTGGCGGCCAGGGGGGTCACGGCGGAGAGCGCGGAGAGCTATCTGACGCCGACGCTCAAGGCGCTGTTTCCCGATCCTTCCAGCTTCGCCGACATGGACAGGGCCGCCGCCGTGCTGGTGGACGCCCTGGTGGCCGACCGGCCCATGGTCGTCTTCGCCGACTATGATGTGGACGGCGCGTCCAGCGCCGCCCTGCTGGTCCGCTGGTTTGCCGCCATGGGCAAGCGCCTCTCCATCTATGTGCCTGACCGGGTGACCGAGGGCTACGGCCCGTCACCGGCCGCCTTCCGCCGCCTGCGGGAGGAGGGGGCCGAACTGGTGGTCACCGTCGACTGCGGGGCCGCGGCCGTGGACGCCATCGCCTGCGCCGGCGAAATCGGCCTCGACGTGGTGGTGATCGATCATCACCTGATGCGCGACGAGATCCCCGTCTGTGCGGCCCTGGTCAATCCCAACCGACCCGACTGCGGTTCGGGGCAGGGGGTGCTGGCCGCCGCCGGCGTCACCTTCGTGCTGCTGGCGGCCCTGAACCGCGAGGCCCGTGGGCGGGGCCTGTTCGCCGAGCGCCCGGAGCCTGACCTGCGCCAGTGGCTGGACCTGGCGGCCATGGGGGCGGTCTGCGACGTCACCCAGCTGGTGGGCTTCAACCGCGCCCTGACCGCGCAGGGCCTCAAGACCATGTCGGCCTGGCGCAATCCCGGGCTCAAGGCGTTGCTCGAGGCGGCGGGGTCCAAGGGACCGGCCACCACCTTTCATGCCGGCTTCGTGCTGGGACCGCGAATCAATGCGGGCGGGCGAATCGGCCGCTCGGACCTGGGCGCGCGCCTGCTCTCCACGGACGACCCGGAGGAGGCGCGGCGCCTGGCCCTGGAGCTCGACGCCCTGAACGCGTCACGCCGGGAGGTCGAGGCCGAAGTGCTGGAGGCCGCCGTGCGCATCGTCGAGCGGGAAAGCAATTTCGCCGACCTGCCGCTGCTGCTGGTGTCGGCCGATGACTGGCATCCCGGCGTCATCGGGATTGTCGCCGGGCGGCTGCGCGAGCGATTCCGCAAACCGACCCTGGTGGTCGGCGTCGATCGCGCCGCCGACGTGGGCAAGGGCTCCGGGCGATCGCAGCCGGGGGTCAATCTGGGCCGGGCGGTGCAGGCGGCCTTCGACGAGGGCCTGTTGCTGGCTGGCGGCGGTCACGCCATGGCCGCGGGTCTGTCGGTACGGCCTCATCTGCTGCCAGAGCTGCGCGCCTTCCTGTGTGAGCGGGTGGCCGTCGAGGCCCTGGCGGCGGCCGAGGCCGACAGCCTGGAGATCGACGCGCTGATCACCACGGCCGGCGCCGACCGCGCCCTGCTCGAATCCTTCCAACGCCTGGCGCCCTTCGGCCCTGGAAATCCCGAGCCGGTCTTCGCCGCCGCAGAGGTGCGCGTGGAGCGGCCGATGATGTTGAGGGGCGGTCATGTCCGCTGCACCCTCACGGACCGCTCTGGGGGGCGCCTGAAGGCCGTGGCGTGGCGGGCCGAGGCCACGGAGATGGGAAAACGTCTGATGTCGGAGGGCGGAGCCGTTCACGTGGTGGGTCGTCTGAAGGCGGATGACTGGAATGGCCGACAGGGCGTCGAGCTCGAGATCGACGACGTCGCCGATCCCCGTCGCAAAAACGTCTAGAGCGTGGTTGCAAGCCACAGGGAAGGCGGATATAGAGCCGCCCTCCGCGTCGAGTGGTCCCTTCGTCTATCGGTTAGGACGCCAGGTTTTCAACCTGGAGAGAGGGGTTCGACTCCCCTAGGGACTGCCACGCGGAGCTTCTCCTTTCCTTCCGATATAGGCCCGTCTTGTCGCCGTTCTGGCGCAACGAAACAGCGACGCTTTGCGTTGGTCTCCGGCAATTGACGGAGAGAGCCTGATGAAGACCCTGACCCTCCTGGCCGCGGGCGTCGCCGCCCTGGCCCTTGGCGCCTGCACCAATCCGAATCCTGAGGAAACCGAGACCGCCGGCACCATGCCGGACACCAGCGTGAACGAGTCGCCGGCGCCGGACGCGGGTGACACCGGGGTCGCCGGTCAAGACGCCATGATGGCCGACCCGTCGGCCCCGGCCTCGGAGGGCGCCGCCGAAACCGACCAGGACCTGCCGCCAGTGGACCTGCCCGAAACCTAAGCCTTTCCTCTACCACGCGACTGTCCATCTAGACCTGCAGCTGCTCGCAAAGGCCCCGAATCGGCCTTTGCGAGCCTGTTCGCGTTGGTTGCCCTTGACGCCTCTCAACTTACGAGAACAGTGTTATAGTTGGCCCACCCTTAAGGAGCATGGGGTGAAGCGGGCCAGAGGGGCGCATGTCTGGTTACGATTTTGAAGATGCTGGCGCAGACGAATCTGTCCGCATCAGTGGTCGCGTAAAGTGGTTTGACGCCGGCAAGGGCTATGGGTTCGTCGTGCCTGACGATCCCAGCCAGACCGGGCTCAAGGACGTGTTGTTGCACGTCACCTCGTTGCGTAACTCTGGGCATGAGAGCGCCCTGGAAGGCGCCGTCATTGTCTGCGACGCCATCCGCCGGCCCAAGGGCTGGCAGGTGGCCGAGGTGCTGGAGCTGGACGAGAGCGCCGCCCCGCCGCCCGAGGTCCGCCGCCCCCGGGAACCGGAGTACGCCCGTCGCGACAGGCCCTATGACCGGTCCCCTGATCGAGGCGACATGGGCGGCTTCGCTGCGCGGCCCAAACGCCCGCCGCTGGCGGCCGGGCCGCTCGAACGGGCCAAGGTCAAGTGGTTCAACCGCGCCAAGGGCTATGGCTTCGTGGTCCGCGAAACCCATTCGGGCGACATCTTCATCCACATCGAGACCCTGCGCCGCGCCGGCCTGGAAGACCTCCAGCCGGGCGATGACGTGATGGTGAGGTTCGCCGAAGGTCCGAAAGGGCTTGTCGTCGCCGAGATCGAGCCGATAGGTCTGGCCTGAGGCGCGACGGTTCCGCCGTCGCCATTCGCCGGAGGATCCAGCCCGTGTAGATCGGAAGAGCACACGTCTGAACTCCAGTCACGTCGTAATCTCGTATGCCGTCTTCTGCTTGAAAAAAAAAAAGAATAGCCGTACCAACAATCACACCCTCTACACCGCGAAGCACCC
>CALEOQ010000527.1 GCA_937910255.1 uncultured Caulobacteraceae bacterium
GATAATCGGTTGGGGGTAGAATAGTAGTCGTTGGCCTAGTTATTTTTTTTTTTCAAGCAGAAGACGGCATACGAGATTACGACGTGACTGGAGTTCAGACGTGTGCTCTTCCGATCTCCTATCTCCAACTATCCGTTGTGCCGCCACCAGACCGCGGTGACCAGGATGAGCACGGCGGCGGCCTGCAGGACGACTCTCAGGCGCATCAGCTTGTTGGAGTAGGACCGCCCGAAATCGCCGCCCCGGAAGAGGGCGAAGATCCCGACGCCCAGGGCCAGGGTCACGGCCAGCAGGCTGGCAGGGATCAAAAAGGCGAACAGCTGGTTCATGATCTCGGGCTCGGAGCGCTTTGCGGAGCCCTATTATGTAGGGATTTCCCGGGCCGTGCGCGAATCTGATTGCGCGTCGCAATCGCGCAACTGGTTGATCCTATTCAACGAGTCCGGTTCAATCGCGGGCGTCGGCCTGCCTCGGCGGGCGGTACTATGAATAAACCCTTGTAGAGCTTGAAAAAGTGCTGCGACGGTCGGTCGCGCCGCACCCCTGCCTCATTTCAGGTATGGCGTGTGCGAACTTTGTTATAACGCGGGTAATTGAACGCGCTCGTTGAACGCTTCGACTTGTGGAGCAGCTCGACGCAGCGCTAAGAGAATCCCATATCAGCGTTCAGTCACCTCGCCTGTTTGTGTGGCGAGGAGCTGCGCGAGCGCCGTCGGTCCCCCCGCCACGGTCATCGGAGTATCGAACCATGAAGCACGTCGCCGCCGTGGAAGGTCAGAGCGAAACCCGCGTCCGGATGCCCACGCGCCGGGCCCTGGCCAAACAGCAGACGCGGGCCAAGGTGCTCGCCGCCGCCCGGGAGCTGTTCAGCACCGAAGGCTATGAGGGCGCGACGATCCGCGACATCGCCGCCGCCGCCGGCATGTCCACCGGCGCCGTCTTCGCCAACTTCGCCGACAAGTCCGAGCTCTTCCGCGAGATCATGACCACGGACCTGGCTGCGGTGGTCGAGGCCATGACCGAAGCCGCCAGCCGCGGCCGCACGGTGGACGACGCCCTGCTCAAGATTTTCAGCGCCGGCTATGGCTTCTACAAGTCGCAAATGCCCCTGGCCCGCGCCGCGCTTGGCCTGTCGTGGTCCTGGCAGGATGGCCAGGCCCTGCGGGCCCTGGCTTCGATTCAGGAGATCATCGACCTCTTCGGCGAGCAACTCGCCCTCGGTGTCGAACGCGGCGAGCTGTCGCAGGAATGCGAGATCAAGCTCCGCAGCCAGATGCTGTTCGACAACTACCTGGCCAACTATCCGCAGGCGATCTTCGGCGGCTGGAGCCTCGAGGCGCTGCAGGCGCGTTCGCGCGATCAGATCCGGGTCATCCTGGCCGGCGCCCGCCGGGGCTGATCGCCTCCGCACAACTTAAAGTTCCTTGCCGGATAAGCCTTCGGCGCGTCTGCTAGAGGCGGGCTCTAGTTCAGGACGCGCCGATAGAGCGCGCTTGGGGGGAAAATTTGAATCTGCGTCAGACTCAGAAAGAGGCGACGCGGCGTCGTGTGCTAGACGCCGCCCGGGACCTTTTCGAAACCGTCGGTTACGAAGAGACGACCGTCCGCGAGATCGCCAGCCAGGCGGGCGTGGCGGTCGGCAGCGTCTTCACCTGCTTCTCGTCCAAGGCCGAGGTGCTGAGCCAGGTGATGCAGGAGCGGCTGGACGACCTCTATGGGGAGCTGGACCGGGTGACGCCGCATCTGCGCGGCTCGACGGCCGACCGGCTCTCGTCGATCTTCGCCCTCCACTTCGCCTTCGAGACCCGGCGGACCCAGCTGTTCCTGGCCCATATCGCGGCGGCCTATAGCTGGCGGCCGGGGGGCTCCAGCGTCCCCTATGGCCGCAATCCCCGCCTCCGCGGCACGATCCGCGACTGTGTCGTCGAGGGGCAGGAACGGGGCGATGTCGATCCCGCCCTCGATCCTGACATGATCGTCGACACGCTGATGGCCGCCTATGCCTGGAACTATCGGCTGGCGGCCTGGGAGAACGCCGGCCCGGAGCGGATGAGCGCCAATATGGAGCAGCAGATCGCCCTGGTGGCCCGCGGCTTCTCGCCGGTCCCCAACTAGTTGCCGCCATCCAGCAGGCGCCGGGCGATGACCTGGGCCTGGATCTCGCCGGCGCCTTCGAAGATGTTGAGGATGCGGGCGTCGGCCAGCAGACGGCTGACCGGCTGTTCGACGGCGAAACCGGTTCCGCCGTGGATCTGCAGGGCGTTGTCGGCGCAGGCCCAGGCGATGCGCGCGGCGATCAGCTTGGCCATGCCCGCCTCCAGGTCGCAGCGGCGCCCGGCGTCCTTGGTTCGGGCCGAGAACCAGGCCAGCCGCCGGGCGCCGAGGATTTCTGCGGCCATCATGGCCAGCTTGTCGGCCACCCGGGGGAAGGCGGCCAGGGGCTGGCCGAACTGCCGGCGGGCCAGGGCGTAGTCCAGGGCCAGGTCCAGGGCGTTCTGCGCTACGCCGATGGCCCGGGCCGCGGTCTGGATGCGGGCTGATTCGAAGGTCGCCATGAGCTGCACGAAGCCCTGCCCCTCAAGGCCGCCCAGCAGGGCGTCCTCCGGCACGGCGAAGTCGTCGAAGGCGATCTCGTATTCCTTCATGCCGCGATAGCCGATCACCGCGATCTCGCCGCCGTCCATGCCCGGCGCCGGGAAGGGGTCGCCGTCGTCGCCCCGCGGCTTCTCGGCCAGCAGCATGGAGAGCCCCCGGTGGTCACGGCTGTCGGGATCGGTGCGCACCAGCAGGGTCATCAGGTCGGCCCGGGCGGCGTGGGTGATCCAGGTCTTGGCGCCGGTGACCCGCCAGGCCCCGTCCTGGCGCACCGCCCGGGTGCGCAGGGCGGCGAGGTCAGACCCCGCCTCCGGTTCGGTGAAGACCGCGGTGGGCAGCATGGCGCCCGAGGCGATGGCCGGCAGCAGGCGCGCCTTCTGGTCGGGCGTGCCGTGGGCCAGGATCAGCTCGGCGGCGATCTCCGAGCGGGTGCCCAGGGAGCCGACGCCGATATAGCCCCGGGACAGGGCCTCGGAGACCACGCACATGGCCACCTTGCCCAGGCCCGCGCCGCCGTGATCCTCCGGCAGGGTGAGGCCAAAGACCCCCAGATCGGCCAGCTCGTCGATGAGGGCCAGGGGGATCAGCCGGTCGGCCAGGTGCCAGCTATGGGCGAAGGGGGCGATCTTGGCGGCGGCGAGGGCGGTGAACTGCGCGAAGATCGCCTGGTGGGTGTCGTCCAGGCCGCTCGCCTCCAGGGAGGGCCGTCCCCGGGCCTGCGCCAGCAGTTCGACGATGCGGTGGCGCGCCGGCGGCGTGGCGTCGGCCGCGAGGTCTGCGATGACGGGGAAGAGCCTGGCCGGATCGAAGCCCAGATCGACCGGCCGCGCCATCTCCCCCTGGCTCATGGGCAGGCCGCCGGCCAGCTGGCTGAGATATTCGTGCGCCAGTAACAGGGCCGGCCGGGCGCTCGCCTCGTCCCAGGCTCCAGCGCGCTCCAGGTCGGCCGCCCAGTCGGCGGTCTGGCGCAGGGTTTCGGCATAGGCCGCCGCCCAGGCCAGGCCGTGGGCGGCGCGCTGTTCGGCGTCCAGGATCTGGCGGTTCAGCCGGCCCTCCGGCGCGATCCGGGCGGCCAGGCTCACGCGGGCCTCCGCCACGCAGGCCTCGGCGACCTCGGCGGCGGTCAGCAGGCGGGCGGGAGCGTCGGCGAAAGGGGCGAGGGAAGGATCGGAGGTCATGGGGTCACTATAGGCCCAGCTTGCCGCCGGTCACGCCTGACGCCTATACGATGTAAGCCAAACCCGGGAGCCGCCATGATCGTCGTTCATCACCTCAACGAGTCGCGCTCGCAGCGCATCCTCTGGCTGCTGGAGGAACTGGGGGTCGACTACGAGATCAAGGCCTATGAGCGCGACGCCAAGACCAGGCTCGCCCCGGACGACCTGCGTGCCGTCCATCCGCTCGGCAAGTCGCCGGTGATCACCGACGGGCAGGCTACGGTGCATGAGTCCGGCGCCATCATCGACTACATCATCCGCCAACACGGGGCGGGCAAGCTGCAGCCGGCCGTCGGCGACCCCGACTACGAAGCCTATCTGCAATGGCTGCACTATGCCGAGGGCTCGGCCATGCTGCCCTTGATGCTGCAGATGTATGTGATGCGCCTGGGCGAGGCCGGCGCACCGCTGCATCCGCGCATCGAGAGCGAGGTGGACAACCATCTGTCCTATCTCGACCAGGCCCTGGCCGGCCGCGACTATCTGATGGGCCAGGCGCTCACGGGCGCGGACATCCAGATGAGTTTCGTGGGCGAGGTGGCCCGGGCCTTCGGCAAGCTGCCGAACTATCCCAACGCCGAGGCCTGGCTCAACCGCCTGCACGACCGCCCGGCTTACAAGGCGGCTATCGCGCGGGGCGGACCCTACGCCCTGGGCCGCTAGGCTCTAGAATCGGTCCCCAAAGGGGTCATCGAGCAGCCCGTCGAGGAAGTCGAACACGGCGGCCTTGGTGAGCGCGTGGGGGATGGCCGAGAAGTGGTCGCAGCCGACGACCGTGATGCCCCGCCCCTCCGGAAAGGCCCGGGCCAGGCCGTCGGGATCGCCGGCGCCCTCGTCCCGCTGGCCGGCGATCACCAGCACCGGGACCGGCAGGCGGCCCATGGCCTCGATATCCAGCGGCGGATTCTCGGCGCGGACGAAGGCGGCCAGGGCGCGGCGGTCCTCCCCCTGCTCGTCGGCGAAGTGGCGGAAGCTGCGCAGCATCGGATGGCTGATCGTCTCCGGGTCATCCGCCAGCATGGCCTGGGCCATGGCGTCCGCCGGCGCGCCAGGCGCGCGGGGCTCCAGCAGGCGCTCGCCCACCCCGCCCAGGATCAGATTGCCGATGCGGTCGGGCGCCGCCAGGGCGGCGGCGAGCGCCGTGCGCGCGCCCATGGAATAGCCGAACAGATCGACCTGGCCGAGCTCCAGATGGTCGAGCAGGGCGATGATGTCGCCCGCCAGGGCCTCACGCTCATAGGCCTGAGGCTCATAGGATTTGGCGCTCTCCCCATGCCCCCGCTGGTCGAGGGCGATGCATCGCGCGCCGCGCCGCTCCAGGGCGGCGTACCAGCCGGTGCGCCGCCAGCCCTCCTTGCGATTGGAGGTGAAGCCATGGACCAGCACCATGGTCCGCTGGGCGTCACCCTGCGGCGGGAGGTCATCGAAGGCGATCTCGACGCCGCGGCTGGAAAATACAGGCATGGGACGCTCGACAAATGCTGATCTGAAATGAGGTCAAAGCCGCAGGGCGCGGCGGGGTTTGCAGGGGACGAAATGCGTCCCGATCCTGGACGACCCACCATGGACGAGATCGCGGGCCAGGCAAAGCGCAGGCGGCGTCAGAGCCTGAGCAGGTCAGCTGCGCCAGCGCAGGCGGGCCGGCTCCACCGGATTGACGAAGGCCCGGCCCTCGCGCCGGCTCTGGGCCCATTCGCGCTTGAGCTGCTGGTACCACTTGGCCTGGCGGTCGGCGTCGTCGATCCACAACAGGCTGGGATCGTAGCGCAGGCCTTCGTTCTGCAGGTTCACCATGTCGCCGTCCTGGCGCAGGAAGGCCCGGGCGCCTGCGGCGATCAACGGCTTCATCAGCCAGAAGGCCGGATGGTCGGACCAGACGATCTGGGTGATCTTGGTCTGACTGGCGTTCAGGGGCGTCAGGCAGGTGAGCGACAGGACCTGACGCTTGCCCACCGTCACATGCTCCCACCGCAGGCCCGGGATGCGGAAGGTGATCTCGGTCAGCGGCTGGCCGCCGAGGATGGCGTAGGCGCGGCTGTTCTTGGACGGCTCATGCCGCACCATGGCGAAGCCGGCCTCGCGCGGTTCGAACGGCTTGGATTTCTCGTGCTGGCTCTTGGCCGAGCGCCACCACCATTGCTGATGCACATAGGGGCCGTGGGCCGGGTCCATCAGGCCGACCACGGCGTGGTCGATATGGGCGTCGAACGCCATGCGGTCGACCAGCTTGGGCGCCCCGCCCACCACGCCGGGAAAGACCGGCGGATCGATGTCGGGTTCGCCGTCGAAGCGCGGATCGGCGCTGATCCAGATGAAGACCAGGCCCTGGCTCTCGCGCACCGGGAAGCGACGGACCCTGATCTTGCTGACATCCAAGGCCTGGTCGGCCACCAGGGACGGGATGGCCGTGCACGCGCCGTCGAGACCGAAGCGCCAGCCGTGATAGGGGCATTCGACGCTTTCGCGCCCGTCGGCCTCGCTCGTCAGCTTGCCCGCCGACAGCGGCGCGGCGCGGTGGGGGCAGATGTCGCGCACCGCATAGGCCTGGCCCTTGCGGCCACGGCCGATCAGGATCGGCTCGCCGAGGATCTCGAAGCGCTGCAGCTTGCCGGGCTTCAGGTCCGAGGACAGGGCGGCGAAGTACCAGATGTCGGTGAGGAAGCCCTCGCCGAAGCGGGGCGCCTTTGCGGAGGAGGTCTTGCTGTCGCCTTCGGCCATGGCGTCTTCTACCGGGGCCTTGCGGTCCCCGCACCTGTCATCAGGGGAGTTTCAGGAAACGGCAGGCATAGGCGCTGAGCGCCAGACCGCCGGGCAGGGGCTCGGCTGCGCCCGAACTCACCGGCAGCATCTCGCCGCCCTTCAGGGCGGGGTGTTCGGCCCGGGCGGTGCGGCCGCTCATATTGAACACGCAGGCCACCGCCTGGCCCTCGTGGCGGCGGACAAAGGCCAGGATCGGTTCGGGGGTGTCCAGGAACTCGATCGCCCCATGGGTCAGGGCCCGGGAGGCCTTGCGCAGGGTGATCATCTGCCGGGTGAAGGCCAGGGTCGACTTGGGGTCCAGCTCCTGGCGGTCGACGGCCAGGGGGCGATGGCTTTCGGCCGCCGGCAGCCAGGCCGCGCCGTTGGAGAACCCCAGATGGGCGGCGTCAGCCTGCCAGGGCATGGGCGTCCGCGCCCCGTCGCGGCCCTTGGCGATCGGCCAGTAGAGGTCCCCCACCGGATCGCGCAGTTCGCCGCGGGACAGCTCGGCCTCCGGCAGGCCCAGCTCCTCGCCCTGATAGAGCAGGATGGTGCCACGCAACGCCATCAACAGGGCCAGCATCAGCTTGGCCACCGGCGGCCCGGCGTCCGGCCCGCCGAACCGGCTCACCGTGCGGGCCACGTCGTGGTTGCAGAAGGAGATGGTCGGCCAGTGGTCAGGATGGGCGGCCAGGGTGTCGTAGTGATCCCTGAAGACCTGTGCGGCCATCCGCCGGGCCTTCAACAGGACGAAGGTATAGGCCGAGTGCAGACCCTCATCGGGGGCGCAATAGGCGCCGCAGCGCTCTTCCTCTTCCGAGAACTCCCCGAACACGAAGCGGCCTGAGCCATGCGCCTCCACCCGGCGGCGGACCTCGTCCAGCAGGGGGATGTTTTCCGGCAGGTTGGAGTCGAACAGGTGGCGCTGCATGTCGCTGGCGTGGGCCCAGGCCGCCCGGTCGCGCTCGGCGGCGGGGATGGCCGGATTGGGCGTCAAGTCGGCGTCATGGAGGAAGGCGTTGGCCACATCCAGGCGGAAGCCGTCTGCGCCGCGCTCAAGCCAGGTGTCGAGCACCTTCAGGGCGGCCTCCCGCGCCTGCGGCTGGCGCCAGTTCAGCTTGGGCTGCTGGCGCAGGAACTTGTGGTGATAGTGCTGGCGCCGCGCTGGCTGATAGGCCCAGGCCGGGCCGCCGAAGACGCTCAGCCAGTTGTTGGGCGCGGTCCCGTCGTCGGCCGGATCGGCCCAGACATACCAGTCGGCCTTGTCGCCGCCCTCGCCCTCGTCGCGGCTGGCGGCGAACCAGGGGTGCTCGTCGGAGGTGTGCGACAGCACCTCGTCCAGCAGCACCTTCAGGCCGCGGGCGTGGGCGGCCTCCGTCAGGGCCTGGAAATCGGCCACCGCGCCATAGTCCGGATGGACGTCGTCATAGTCGGCGACGTCATAACCCCAGTCACGGTTGGGCGAAGGGTGGATGGGGGAGAGCCAGATCGCATCCACGCCGAGGCTCTGCAGATAGTCCAGCTTGGCCATGACGCCCGCAAGGTCGCCATGGCCGTCGCCGTCACTGTCGAAGAAGCTGCGGACGTAGATGTGGTAGACCACCGCCCCCTTCCACCAGGGGGTCATGTCAGACCGCCGTCGCGTTCTCGATGACTTTCGAGACCAGGCCGTATTCGATGGCCTTCTCGGCGTTCATCCAGAAGTTCCGCTCGGTGTCCTTGACCACCTTCTCATAGGGCTGGCCGGTCTCGCGGGCGATGATGCGGTTGACCCGCTCGCGCATCTTCACGATCTCCTCGGCCTCGATCTGGATGTCCGACGCCTGGCCCCGCACGCCGCCCATGGGCTGGTGCAGCAGGAACCGGGTGTTGGGCAGGCAGAAGCGGTTTTCCTTGGTGGCGCCCAGGAAGATGTGGGCGCCGGCGCTGGCCACCCAGCCGGTGCCGATGACCTTCACCTGCGGCCCGCAATAGCGGATCATGTCGTGGACGGTGTCGCCGCTTTCCACGTGGCCGCCGGGGGAGTTGACGAAGACCTTGATGTCGCCCTTGCCGTCCGAGGCCAGGGCCAGAAGCTGGGCCGAGACGCGCTCGGCCAGCCGCATGTCGATCTCGCCGAAGATGAGGACGGTGCGCGACTTGAACAGGGCGTTCTGCACCGGCCCGGCGCTCATCGGCATGTCGGGAAGGCGGCCCTTTTCGTCGTCGTCTTCATCTTCGAGACGGAAACCCATTACGCTCTCCTAAAATCTGCAGTGAGGCGGAACGTGCGTCTTGCAGCGCCCCGCCGCAAGGGGTCAGCGCGCTGCTGTCGCGATCAGCCGCGCATAGAACTGCACCATTCGTTCCAGATTGGGCAAAGTCATACGCTCATCGACCCCATGGATCATGGCGGTTTCGCCCATGCTCAGCGTGATCGGCTGGAAGCGATAGGTGTCCTGCGCCACCTCGGCGAGGAAGCGGCTGTCGGTGCCGGCGGTCACCAGGCCCGGCGCCACAGGCGCGCCGGTCACATCGGCGGCCAGGGCCGAGATCACCTTCCAGCCGTCCGACGTCGTGGAGGAGATCTCAGACGGCTCCTGCGGCGGGCGGGCCCAGGCGAAGGTGAGATCGGAAGAGCACACGTCTGAACTCCAGTCACGTCGTAATATCGTATGCCGTCTTCTGCTTGAAAAAAAAAAACCTTACACTCTCTCATACTCTCCCCCTTCTTCACTCCACTCCCGTTCTCCTCTCTTATCCCTCCTTCCTCTTACTCACCCCCTCTGTGTTTCAACGCTCTTATCCCGTC
>CALEOQ010000528.1 GCA_937910255.1 uncultured Caulobacteraceae bacterium
CGCAAAGGCGCGCGAAATAGGCCGCCGCAAGGCCCGCCAGGACCGAGACGATGACGATCACCGCCATGCGCCAGGCGTGCCGCGCCTGCAGCTGCGCTGCAATCAGCCGGCGTCGGCCGGAAAGGCGTCGAAGGGAGGGGGGGAGGGGCCAGCGCACAGGGCCTTATGCCCGGCCCGGGCGCCGCCGCCCCAGATGACGCCGACGCCGCCGGGCTGCTTGTCCACCTCGGCTTCGAAAAAGGCGATGGCGTCGCCGATCGTGTAGCCGGGATTGAGCTGGGCGCTGAGATTGATGGACCTGGAGCGGTCGGTGCGCTCTCGGTCCGGCGTGTCGCCGCGAACCTCTGAGGTGACCACCGAGGCCAGCGGAATGGTCTCGCCAGATTCGGAGCGCACATAGAGGTTGTTGAGATCCTCCTGGGTCATCCGCTGCTCGCGGCCGGTCTGCAGGATGACGTCGTATTCGCGGCCTTCGCGAATATAGGTGGTCACCCGCCGCGAGCCGAACATGGTCTCCATGGCGCGGCCGACCGCCTGGGTCGTGACGCCCAGGGCTGCGGCCTTTTCCCGGTCGATGGTGACCAGCAGGCGCGGCGAGGTCGGCTCGTAATCCAGCCGCACCCGGGCGAGGCCGGGATTCTGCTCGGCGGCGGCCTGGATCGGGCGCAGCCAGTCGGCGATCTGGTCATACTCGGCGCCAATGGCGATCAGGTCGACGCTGTTGCCTTCACTGCCGCGAAGGGCCGGGCGCACAAAGGCGATGGCGCGCACTTCGGTGAACTCGGCCAGCTCCTTGTTGAGCTGGGCGGCCAGTTCATTGGAGTCCACGCCGCCTTCGGGGACGGTCACATTGCCATTGCCGGTGTTGTACTGCTGGCCCCCGAAGCGGGGCATGGAGATCAGGTAGCGAGACACCTCGCCGGCCTCATACATCTCCATGAGGCGGGCCTCGATCTGCTTCACCGCATCATAGGTGTAGTCATAGCCGGCCCCCTCGGGGCCGTTGATGCTGATATCGACCCGGCCGCGGTCCTCCTCGGGCACCAGTTCGCTGGGCAGGTAGGTGAACACCCCAAGGGCCGCGATCGCCAGGACGACCACCAGGCCGCCGGTCGCCCAGGTCGCCGCGGGCCTGCCCAGCAGGAACTCAAGCGAGGCGTGGTAGGAATTGCGCAGCCTGTCCATCGAGCCATCGACGGTGCGGGCCAGCCAGCCCTGCCCCTTGGCGGGCCGCAGCAGTTTGGACGCCAGCATGGGCGACAGGCTGAGCGCCAGCAGGGACGAGAAGGCGACGGCCGCGGCGACGGCCACGGCGAGCTCGACGAACAGCCGGCCAATATAGCCGGGCAGGAACATCAGCGGCGCAAACACCGACATCAGCACGATGGTGGTGGCGACCACGGCGAAGAAGACCTGGCGCGTCCCGCGCTGGGCGGCCACGGGCGCCGGCTCCCCCTCGTCGATCCGCCTCTGGATGTTCTCGACCACCACGATGGCGTCATCCACCACCAGGCCGATGGCCAGCACCAGGGCCAGCAGGGTCAGCAGGTTGAGGGAGAAGCCCAGGGGCGCCAGGACGATGAAGGTCGACAGGATGCAGATGGGTGCGACCACGGTCGGAATGATGGCCGCCCGCCAGGTGCCCAGGAAGATGAAGTTCACCAGCCCGACGATCGCCAGGCAGATGCCCATGGTGATCCAGACCTCTTCCAGAGCGTGCCGGGTGAAGAGGGTGAAGTCGACGGCGACTTTGAGCTCGGTGCCCTCCGGCAAGCCCCGGTTCAGCTCCGGTAGAAGGGCATTGATGCCGTCGGAAATCTCCAGGTCATTGGCCTGGGACTGGCGGGTCACGGCGATGCCGACCAGGTCGCGGCCATTGGATCGGAACATGCGCCGACGCTCGTCGGCCTCCTCCGACACCCGGGCGATATCGCCCAGACGGGTCACGTAGCCGCCATCGCCCGGCGAGGTCACGGGCAGATTGGCGAACTCTTCGGCCGTGGAGTAGCCCCGGGCGACCCGGATGGTGAAGTCCTTGGCTGCCGCCTCCAGAGACCCGGCGGGCAGCTCCAGGTTCTGGGCGTTCAGGGCGTTTTCCACGTCCGTGACGGTGATGTCGCGGGACGCCATGGCCTGGGGGTCGAGCCAGATCCGCATGGCGTAGTTCTGCGCCCCGCCCACGCCCACCTGCGCCACGCCCGGCACCGTCGAAACCCGTTCGACCAGGTAGCGGTTGGCGTAGTCGGTCAGCTGCAGGCGGTTCAGGGTGGTGGACGACAGACCCAGGAAGATGATCGGCTGGGCGTCGGCGTCGGCCTTGCGGATCTGCGGCGGGTCTGCCTGCAGGGGCAGGTTGGCCGACACGCGGGACACCGCGTCGCGGACATCGTTGGCGGCGGCGTCGAGGTCGCGGCTGAGCTTGAACTGGATGTTGATGCGCGAGGAGCCGTCGCGGGACCCGGAGGTCATGCGATCGACGCCTTCGATGCCGGCGACCTGGCGCTCGATCACCTCGGTGATCCGCTCCTCGATCACTTCAGACGAGGCGCCGCGATAGTCGGTGCTGATCGAGATGACCGGCGGATCGACGGCCGGCAACTCCCGGACCGTCATCTGGGTGAAGGAGGCGAGCCCCACCACGCAGAGGATGATCGCCGCGACGGCGGCGAACACGGGACGACGGACGGAGAGGTCCGAAAGGGTCATGCGCCTGGCCGTTTCGCCGCGGGCTCTACGCCGGCGACGTCAGAGGGGGTTGGGGTTTTGGCGATCCGCACCGGCTGGCCGCCCGTCACCTTGTTCACGCCGTTGGCCACGATGCGGTCTCCAGCCTCCAGACCGTCCCGGATCTCGACAAAGCCGTTCTGGCGCATGCCGGCGACCACCGGCCGCTGTTCGGCCCGGGGGCCGTTCTCGCCCTCGGCGATCAGGAAGACGAAAGAGGACGAGCCCTGCACCGAAACGGACGCCTCCGGCACGGCCAGGCTCTCGCGCTGGCCCCGCGACAGGGCGATCCGCATCATCATGCCCGGCCGCAGCAGCCGGTCGGGATTGGGGAAGATGGCCCGGGCGGTGATGGCGCGGGTGGATTCATCGACCCGGGTGTCCAGGGTCTCGATCTGTCCGCGGATCTGGGTGTCGGGATAGACGTCGCTGGTGGCGACGATGGTCTGCCCCGCCCGCAACCCGGCCAGATAACGCTCGGGCACCTGGAAATCGACGCGGATCGAGGACAGGTCGTCGAGGGTGACGATGGTGGAGCCCGGATTGACCAGGGCGCCCGGGGTGATGTCGGTCAGGCCGACCACGCCGGCGAAGGGGGCGCGGATCAGGCGGTCGCCGCGCCGGGCCTCGGCGGCGGCGAGATCAGCCTTGGCCGTGCGATAGGCCGCCTGATGCTCTTCCACCGCGGCCTGGGAGGCGAAGCCCTGCTCGGCCAGGGTGTTCCAGCGCTCCAGGGTCTGCTGCGCCTGCAGCAGGCGGGCCCGGGCCTGTTCGACGCCGGCGTTCTGTTCGGCGTCCTTCAGCTCGACCAGGACCTCGCCCTTGGACACAAACTGTCCGTCGGTGAACCGCACCCGCTCCACCAGCTGCGTGGCTGCAGCGGTCAGGGTGACGGACTGGCGGCCCTTGGCCACGCCCAGCAGCTCGACCGTGTCGTTGAAACTCCGGGTGCTCACGGCGGTCGCCGCCACCGGCACGCCGCCGCCGCCAGGGCCTCCAGGTCCCCCAGGCCCGCCGGCATGCACCTGCTCGCCGCCCATGACGATCCGCAGGCCGCCGACGATAACCATGATAAGGACGATGACCAGGGCGCCGGCGAGGAAGAAATGGCGTCTTACCAAAGCGGGCTCCATCGCTCCGGCGGGGGAGCGTGCGAATGACGTGACACGGACAATAGGACTCAGCGGAAAGGCTTACGCCGCGTCCAGTAACAGAACGATGGCCGTTCGTGTCGGCCTTGAAACACGGGGGCGCTCGCTAATTATTCGAGCTGTCCTAACAAAAAGATGCCCTCGGCCGCCTATGAAAATATCGCCAGGTGGTCAAGACGCAGGCTGGCCCCGCCCGCCTGCGTCGGTTCTGTCGATCAGGCGTCGTAGCCCGGTGATTCGCGATCGAGCCGGCGCAGGCAGCCGGGCCAGGCGAGCTTGCCGCCGATGCCGCGGGCCACCTGGCCGCGAACCTCAGCCTGTGACGCCTCGGGGGCGAACAGGACATTCTCCCGGCCGGCCGACAGGGCCATGACCTGCTGCTTGCAGGCGCGCTCCAGATAGAACATGCCGATCCAGCAATCGGCGGCGCTCGACCCCACCGACAGGGTGCCGTGGTTGCGCAGCAGCATCAGGGTCTTGTCGCCGATATCGGCCACCAGCCGTTCGCGCTCGTCCAGGTTCAGGGCGATGCCTTCATAGTCGTGATAGGCGAGCCTCGGCAGCACGATCAGGGCGTGCTGCGACAGGGGCAGCAGCCCCTCCTTCTGGGCGGCGACGGCGACGCCCTGGTCGGAATGCAGGTGCATCACGAACTTGGCGTCCTCCCGGGCCTCATGGATGGCCGAGTGGATGGTGAAGCCCGCCGGATTGATGAAGTAGGGCGTGTCCTGGAGGATGTTTCCCTGGAGGTCGATCTTGACCAGGGACGAGGCGGTGATCTCCTCGAACAGCATCCCATAGGGGTTGATCAGGAAGTGGTGCTCGGGCCCCGGAATGCGGGCCGAAATGTGGGTGTAGATCAGGTCGTCCCACCCGTGCAGCGCCACCAGCCGATAGAGCGCGGCCAGCTCCACCCGGGCCTGCCACTCCTCGGTGCTCACCTTGCCTTGCAGCGACATCACGCCAGCAGATCCGTCGGCCATAGCGGCCTCCCTTCGAGTTCTTGTTCTGTCCCTTAAGAGTCCCCCTCCAGCCGTCGATCGTCAAGGGCGAGGGCGATCACCCGTGGCTGAGCACACGGCGCACGGCGTCGCGCCAGCGGGCCTGGCCAGCCTGGCGCAGGTCGGGATCCAGGGCTGGCGTTGAAGGCTCCGTCGTCGGCCGCGCCGCAGCGGCGGCCGCCACATCCGCATAGAGACCGGCGCCCAGCCCGGCGAACAGGGCCGCCCCAAGGGCCGTGGTCTCCTCGTATCTGGCCCGGGCGACCCGTTGGCCGGTGAGATCGGCCAGCCGCTGGGCGAACCAGGGGCTGCGGGACATGCCGCCGTCGATCCGCAGTTCGGAGCCTTCGCCAAAGGCTTCCGGGGCGTCGGAGGCCATGGCCTCGATCAGGTCGGCGGTCTGATAGGCGCTGGCGTCATAGGCCGCCGCGGCGATCTCAGGCAGGCCGGCGTCCCGGGTCAGTCCGCTCAGGGCGCCGCGGGCCTCGGCGTCCCACCAGGGCGCTCCAAGCCCCGTGAAGGCGGGCACCAGCACCACGCCGTGATCGGGCCGCGCCTTGCGGGCCAGGGCCTCGGCCGCGGCTGGAGAGTCCACGCCAAGCCCCTCCACCAGCCACTGGATGGCCGCCCCGGCGATGAAGATGGCGCCTTCCAGCGCATAGGTGGTCCGTCCATCGATCCGGGCGGCGACCGTGGTCAGCAGGCGGGCCTGGGAGACCGGGGCGGCCTCGCCGGTGTTCACCAGCAGGAAACAGCCGGTGCCATAGGTGGCCTTCATCTGGCCCGGCGCCACGCACCCCTGCCCCATCAGCGCCGCCTGCTGGTCGCCGGCCACGCCGCAGATGGGAATGGCGCGGCCCAGCAGGCCAGGCTCGGTCTCGCCAAACAGGCCAGCGCAGTCGCGCACCTCCGGCAGGATCGCCCGGGGCACCTTGAACAGCTCGAGCATGGCCTCGGACCAGGCCTGGGCGCGGATATCGAACAGCAGGGTGCGCGAGGCGTTGGTGGCGTCGGTGACATGCGCCTTGCCGCCGGTCAGCTTCCAGATCAGCCAGGAATCGATGGTGCCGGCCAGAAGGTCGCCGGCCTCGGCCCGCTCGCGGGCGCCTGGCGCATGGTCCAGCATCCAGGCGAGCTTGGTGGCGGTGAAGTACGGATCGATCAGCAGGCCGGTGACCTCGGTCACTTGGGCCTCGGCGCCCTGGCGGCGCAGGGCCTCGCACAGGCTGGCGGTGCGACGGTCCTGCCAGACGATGGCCCGGTGGACGGGCGCGCCGGTGGTCCGGTCCCACAGCACGACAGTTTCGCGCTGGTTGGTGATGCCGATGGCGGCGACCTGGTCCATCTGAGCGCCGGCGTTGGCCACGGCCTCAGCCATCACCGTTACTGCGGCCTCATAGATTTCCACCGCGTCGTGCTCCACCCAGCCGTCGGCCGGATAGTGTTGGGTCAGGGGGCGGGACGCCTCCCCCAGCGCCTGACCTGCCAGATCAAAGAGAATAGCCCGGGTGCTGGTGGTGCCCTGGTCCAGGGCCAGGATCAGGGGGTGGGCCATATCGATCTGCTCCTCACGTCACTGTCTGCTGAACTGCGGCGATTTGGTTGGCGCCGGTTAGATCGGAAGAGCACACGTCTGAACTCCAGTCACGTCGTAATCTCGTATGCCGTCTTCTGCTTGAAAAAAAACAAGAAGAACTGATACAGCACGGTCGCAGGAACTGAGTGTAGC
>CALEOQ010000529.1 GCA_937910255.1 uncultured Caulobacteraceae bacterium
TTCTGCGGTGAGGTCAGCTGTGTGGACGGGATCTTGTTTTTTTTTTCAAGCAGAAGACGGCATACGAGATTACGACGTGACTGGAGTTCAGACGTGTGCTCTTCTGATCTCCTGACCGGCGGCGCCCTGGGGCCGCTGGGCGCCTGGGTGCTGGCGCCCTTGGCCGCGGCGGCCATGGCGGGCCGTATTCCGCTGATGGCGCCGGCCGGCGCCGGAGCTTTGGCCCTGCTGGGCTTCGGGCTGCTTATCAGCCTGCTGGGCGATCCCGCCGCGCAGCCCCAGATGGCGGCGGCGCTGCTGGCCACGGTGGCCATCGTCACCGTCGCCGGTGGTCTGGCCCTGGCCCTGCTCAGCCTGCTGCGCCGGGTCGAGCGCCGAGACCGACGCCTCAGGGCCGAGCTGCGCCACCTGCGCCGACTGGTGGACGACCAGCCGACCCAGCTGATCGAGGTCGGGCCGGAAGGCGCGATCCTGGGCGCCTTTGGCCCTGGCCTCGCCGGCCAGGACCTGACGGGCCAGGTGTTCTCCGCGCTGGCGAGCGCCGATCGTCGGCAAGACCTCGCCATGGCCCTGCAGCGCGCGCGCCGGGACGGCCGCGCCGAGCTGGCCTTCGCCCCGTCGGCCGATCCCGAGGGCTGGCTGGAGGCGCGTCTGAAACGCGCCGGCGCCATGCGGGTGATGGTCGTGCTGTCTGACGCCCGCGCCCGGCGCGACCACGAGGCCGAACTGGAGACTGCCCGGGCCGAGGCCGAGGCGCAGAACACGGGCAAGTCCCGGTTCCTGGCCAATATGAGCCATGAGCTGCGCACGCCGCTGAACGCCATCATGGGCTTTTCCGACATCATGCGTTCGCGGCTGTTCGGCCCCTTGCCCGATCGCTACGGCGAGTATGCCGAGCTGATCCACGAGTCCGGCCGCCATCTGCTGGACCTGATCAACGACGTCCTCGACATGTCCAAGATCGAGGCCGAACGCTTCGAGCTCAGCCGCGAGGAATTCGACGGCCGCGAGGCGATCAACGCCGTCCTGCGCCTGATGCGCGGCCAGGCCGACCGGGCGGGGGTGCAACTGCGCGGGGTCCTGCCCAAGGAGCCGCTGGAGATCGACGCCGATCGCAGGGCGTTGAAACAGATCGTCCTGAACCTGATCTCCAACGCCCTGAAGTTCACCCCGCGCACCGGCGCCGTCACGGTGGGGCTGCAGGCGGCTGGGGGCATGATGGAGCTGGTGGTGGCCGATACCGGCATCGGCATGAGCGCCGAGGACCTGGTCCGGGTCGGCAGACCCTATGAACAGGCCGGCGACGCCGAGCGCCGCGCGGCGGGCACGGGCCTGGGCCTCTCCCTGGTGCGCAGTTTCGCCGAACTCCACGGGGGCGAGATGTTCATCGAGAGCGCCGTCGGCGAGGGGACAACGGTCACGGTGCGGATGCCGGTGTTGATCGCGCCTGCCGAGCGGGCCGAATCGACGCCCCTTCCAGAGATTGCGCCGACCGAGGCCTCAGCGCTTTAGCGCGCGGCCACCTGCAGGAAGGCGCGGCCGGCGGCGAAGTCGCCGACCTCCACATAGGCCCGGCGGACGGCCGGCCCCTGCGAAAACAGAAATTCCACGGCCACGGCCTCCCGCGGGTCCAGAGCCGCCAGCCTGACGGCGGCTTCGGCGGGAAAACGGAAGGCCCAGCCGGCGCCCATCTCCTCGGGCCGCAGGTCGAGCCCAGCCTTGCTGCGGGCCTCGGCCGAATAGGTGCGCCGGGCGCCAGGCGGCGGCAGGCGTCGGGCGAGGTCCTGGTCGCCCCGCAGATCGAGATACGGCCGCGCCGCGCGGCTGTCGTCCCGCAGCACCAGGCGGGCGGCATAGGGCGTGCGCCCGTCGGCGAAGCTCGCCAGGGCCAGCAGCACCGGCGCCCCATCTCGACCGGCCAGGCCAAACACCATTTCGCCGCCGGCGAAGTCGCTCTGCTGGGCCAGGCGCCAGCGGTGGATTTCAGCGCTCGATGTGCGATCGGCCCGCCAGTCGGCGGTTTCGCCGGGATAGGTGATCTGCCGCAGGCGCGCGAAGCCCTGGAAGGCGCTGCGCACATGGGCCGCGGCCTCGGTCACGGGCTCGGAGTCGCAGACGACGGTCGCCGCCGAGGCCAGGGCATGGGCGTCGGCCTTGGACAGTTGGGCCGGCGTGGCGCCGCTCCGCATGGCGGCGTTGCGGGTCTGGACGCGGCCGGCCTCCAGGGCGGCGCGCAGGCCGGCGTCAAAGAAGCCGCACCGCTGATCGGCGGCGGCCATGGCGGTGCGCTCGATATAGAGATCCAGCGGTCCGGCGACCGCCACCATCGGCGCGGCGAGCATGCCCGCCGCGGCCATCGACCCCATCCATCGAGACGCCCGACGCTGCGCAGTGTCGCGCTTGATCGTCATGCGTCCATCTCGTGTCTTTGCGGCTCTGCGGCCTTTCACGCACCTTGGGGCCCCAGCGGTTGTCTTTCGGTTAGCGGCCCGAACTTTCCTGTCGCCGCGCGTCTGCGGCTTGCGAGGCGCGGCGGCCCATGCCCTAAGCAGGGCCGGAGGGACAAGACATGATCCTGTCGACAGATGTCTGGGCCGCCGCCCTGATCCGCCGCGCCGAGCTGTCCGGCGGTTTCGGCGTCGTGGCCCGCAAGGGCGACGCCCGCGCCGGCGCCGTTCTGGTCAAGGCGGTGAACCTGTCGGACAAGACGGTGCGGCTCTATACCGAGGCCACCCGCGGCGACGGCGAGCAGATCTGGATGCGCCCGACCATGGCCACCGAGGAGCCGGAGGTGGACGCCTATATCGCCCGGGCCGCCCGCATCGACCCCGACATCTGGGTGGTCGAGGTCGAGGACAAACAGGGCCGACACTTCCTCACCGAGCCGGTTGAGGAGGGATAGGATCGCAAAGCCGCCCTCCTTGCCGCCCTCCTTTGCGATCCGACGGGCCAGCGTCGCCGATCTCGACCTGGTGTTCCGTCTGCACGTCGACTCTGTGCAAGCCCACTGTGGTTCTCACTATGATGAGGCGCAGATGCAGGCATGGTTTGCCGAGCGGTCGGGCGAGAACTATCGCAGCGCTGTCGAACAGGGGGCGCTTTGGATCGCCGAGTCCGAAGGCGAGCCCGTCGGCTTCACAGAGTTCTTTCCCGGCCTGATCTCGATGCTCTTCGTGCGGGGAACGTCATCGGGCCGGGGCTGGGGTCGCCGTCTGCTGAACTTTGCGATCACCGGCGCCAGCGCAGGCTCCGCCGACCCGATCAGGCTGGAGTCGACGTTGAACGCCGAGGCGTTCTACCGGCACAATGGTTTCGAGGCGCTTGGACCCGGCCACCTGAGCCGGCCTGGTGGCGTATTGCTGCCCACCATTCTGATGGTTCACCGCCGATAATCGCGAGTGGACGGCGCCCCCCATCCATCCCGCCGGCCTCGTTGGAACGCCATCGACCTGCATCTGTCGCCCCCGGGAATGGGTCTGCATGACTTGTGGGCGCCGAACCCTGTGTTCCGACATGCCGCTGTCACCGGCGGCCGTCTACAGGTCTGACCCGACCTGAGGATGGAGCCGAGGCCGTGCCGCCGATCAAACGACTGGCCTTCGATGTGAGCCTGGACCAGGCCGCCGCCATCCTGGCCGCGTTCGATCCCGAGCTCTCGCCCGAGCGCATCACGCCCCTGCAGGGCGGCAGCACTGAGGTCTATCGCATCGACCTCATGGGCGGCGGCGCGCCGCTGGTCCTCAAGCTCTATGCCGACGAGCCCGCCTGGCGCGCCGGCAAGGAGCGGCGGGTGGCCGAGATGCTGAAGGCGGACACGACGATCGCCATCCCGCATTGGCTCGTGTTCGACGAGTCCCGCGCCATCCTGCCCCTGCGTTTTGCCCTCACCACCTGGGTCCCCGGAACGCCGCTCCGCCAGTGGTTCGCCGAGCCCGACCTCGACGATGTCTATCGGCAGGTCGGCGCCCTGGTGCGGGCGTTCCACACCGTGCCGATGCCGGCCTACGGCTATCTGCACGACCGTGGCCTGATCGATCCCGAGCCGACCAACGCCGCCTATATGACCGGAACCTTCGGGCGCGCCCTGGGCCGGTTCCTTGACGGTGGCGGCGACGCCGACCTCGCCCGCCGGCTGGAGGACCTGTTCACCCAGAACGCCGATGTGCTGATGGAGATCGGCGGACCCGTGCTGTGCCACGACGATTTCCACCAGGGCAACATCCTCGCCGAACAGGCCGCCGATGGGCGGCTGCGCCTGACCGGTCTGGTGGACTTCGGCAATGCCCGCTCGGCCGACCGCCTCTTCGACCTCGCCAAGGCGCTGTTCTGCTGCGCCCATGAGGATCCGCGCAGCCCCGGTCCGATCCTGGAGGGCTACGGCGCGATCGACCATCCCGACCCGCAACGCGCCCTCTGGGTCTATATGCTGCACCACCGGCTGAGCATGTGGGGCTGGCTGACCCGCCTGGGCGACGATCCCGCCGCGCCTGATGGGCCAGGGGGGATCCTGCGTGATCTGCAGGCCATGGCCGAGCTTGGCCTGGCTTCGGACGCCTTCGAGGCTGCAGGCTGAGCCGTACGCCCCGTTAACCGGTTTCGTCCACCGAACCGAAAGCCGCGCGGGCGCAGGATCGTCCTTCCCCGAACAGTACAGGTGCGTGGCGATGCTTTTCCTCATGAACGACGTGGTCCTCGATCTCGCCGAGATGAAGCTGACGCCGCGCCTCACGGCCGACCGATTTCGCGCCCTGTCCTTCCCCTCGATCATGCGCATGGGCCAGGAGCTCTATGCCGAGACGCCGTTGCTGCATGTGGAGCGCCCCAACCGCGCCATGCGTCTGGCGTCCCTGATCCAGGCCAAGGCGCCGACCATCACCGGCGCCCTGTTCGTGGTCCCGGGCTTCGAGGCCGATCCGCAAGACGTGACCATCCGCTTCGCCGAGCTGGGCCAGGCGGCCCTGGAGGACCTGAAGGTCCGTCAGGACGAGGGCGACCTCGACATGCTGGCCTGCGACCGCCAGGTCTGGCGTCGGCTCGCGGCCTGAAGCCGGCCTGAAGCCGGCCTGAAGCGCACGCCGTTTGCGTCTGAGGGCCGCGCGCGCTAACCCGCGCCCATGACTCAATCTCCCGCCGCCCAGGCCGCGCGCCGCCGCACCTTCGCGATCATCTCCCACCCCGACGCCGGCAAGACCACGCTGACGGAAAACCTGCTGCTGGCCGGCGGGGCGATCCGGGCGGCCGGTCAGGTCCGCGCCCGGGGCGAGAACCGCCGCACCCGTTCGGATTGGATGAAGATCGAGCGCGAGCGGGGCATCTCCGTCTCGGCTTCGGTGATGACCTTCGACCACGAGGGGTTGATGTTCAACCTGCTCGACACGCCGGGTCACGAGGACTTCTCCGAAGACACCTACCGCACCCTCACGGCCGCCGACGCCGCGGTCATGGTGCTGGACGCCGCCAAGGGGATCGAGCCCCAGACCCTGAAGCTGTTCGAGGTCTGCCGCCTGCGCGACATCCCCATCGTCACCTTCATCAACAAGATGGACCGGGAGGCCCAGGACCCCTTCGAGCTGCTGGACGAGATCTCGACCAAGCTGGCGCTGGACCCTGCGCCCCTCTACTGGCCGGCCGGTTCGGGCGGGCGGTTCAAGGGCATGGTCGACCTGCGCCGGGGCCGCTTCCTGCCCTTCGCCAAGAAGACCGCCGATGACGACGGCCATCCCGACCCCATCGCGTTCAAGTCCAACGCCGTCGTTTCCTATCTCGACCCCGACGAGCAGGCCGAGGTGGAGGAGGGCTCCATGCTGGTGCAGGAGGCCTCCAAGCCCTTCGACCCGCAGTCCTTCCTGGAAGGCCATATGACGCCGGTCTTCTTCGGCTCTGCCCTGCGCAAGTTCGGGGTCGCCGAGCTGCTGGAAGGCCTGGGCGCCTACGCCCCGCCGCCGGACACCGTGCCGGCGCTTCGGAGCGGCGAGGCGATCCATGTGGCGCCGGGCGATCGCGAGGTGTCGGGCTTCGTCTTCAAGATCCAGGCGAACATGGACCCCAATCACCGCGACCGGGTGGCCTTCCTGCGTCTGACCTCGGGCCGCTTCACCCGCGGCATGAAGCTCAAGGTTCAGAACACCGGCCGTCAGCTGTCGGTCAATTCGCCGATCATGTTCTTCGCCTCGGATCGGGAGCTGGCCGAGGAAGCCTTCGCCGGCGACGTCATCGGCATTCCCAACCACGGGGTCCTGCGGGTGGGCGACAGCCTGTCGGAGACCGGAACCCTGCGGTTCGCTGGCCTGCCCAACTTCGCCCCGGAAATCCTGCAGCGGGTGCGGGTCAAGGATCCGCTGAAGGCCAAGCACCTGAAGAAGGCCCTGGAGGGTCTGGCCGAGGAGGGCGTCACCCAGCTGTTCCGCCCCAATATCGGGGCCGACTTCATCGTCGGCGCTGTGGGCCAGCTGCAGTTCGAGGTCATGGCCTACCGCCTGGCCAACGAATACCAGCTGGATGTGGCCTTCGAGATCGGAAGAGCGCCGCGTAGGGAAAGAGTGTAGAGCTCGGTGGTCGCCGTATCATTAAAAAAAAAACGTCGCACGGCTCCAACGCAGATGACC
>CALEOQ010000530.1 GCA_937910255.1 uncultured Caulobacteraceae bacterium
GAGATGAGAGGGAAATGGGGAAGAAAGTCGACGAGGGGAAGGTGGTCGATGGCGTGTTTGTTGTTTCAAGCAGAAGACGGAATACGAGGTTACGACGTGACTGGAGTTCGGACGTGTGCTCTTCCGATCTCTCGGGGCTGTAGGCGATGGCGAAGTCGAGGCCGGATTTCAGGCCCGTGGCCTGCTCCAGGATCGGGCGGATCAGCTCCTCGCTGGTGCCGGGATAGGTGGTGGATTCCAGCACCACCAGCTGGCCCCGGCGCAGATGCCGAGAAATGGTCGTCGCACAGTCGGCGACGTAGGAGAGGTCCGGCTCCCGGTGCACGTTCAGCGGCGTCGGCACGCACATCAGCAGGGCGTCGGCGGCGGCGAGGCGCGCCTCGTCGGTGGTGGCCTCCAGCCGGCCGGTGGCCCCCATGGCCGTGACCCGGTCGTCAGAGATGTGCTTGATGTAGGAGCGGCCGGTTGTCAGGGCCTCGATCTTGGCGGCGTCCGGATCATAGGCCAGGACGCGAAAACCCTTGCCGATGAAGCCTTCGGCCAGAGGCAGACCCACATAGCCCAGGCCGATGACGCCGATCACCAGGTCGCGGGACTCCGCGCGGGCCTCAAACTCTGCGGCCATCTGGTCCGGCGTCGGATGGTCTCCGTCCAGGGCGGGTCCGCTCATGCGTTTCTGCCGGCGAAGGCGCGAACGGCGGCGATGATCTGATCCTGCACGTCGGCCTCCAGATAGGGGTGCATGGGCAGGCTGATGACCCGCTCGGCCGCCGCCAGGGTCGCCGGCAAGCCGCCCGGCCCCACAGGATAGCCCGAATAGACCCCCTGTTTGTGGATCGGGATCGGATAATAGACGGCGGTGGGGATTTCGGCGCCCTTCAGGTGCGCGGCCAGGCCGTCGCGGTCCTCGGTCTCGATGGTGTACTGGGCCCAGACCGAAACTCCGCCCTGGATCACCGCAGGCGTCCGGACCGCGTCGGACAGCCCCTGCGCGTAGCGGTCGGCCACCCGGTTCCGCGCCTCGATCTCATCGGCGAAGATGGCCAGCTTCTGCAAGAGGACGGCGGCCTGGATCGTGTCCATCCGGGCGTTCATGCCGATCCGCATGTTCAGATACTTGGGATCGTGGTCGAAGGTGCGGCCCTCCAGGTCCGACTTCACCGCCTGGCCATGCACCCGCAGGGAGACCAGCAGGTCGTGCAGGCGCGCGTCCTTGGATAGCACCGCCCCACCATCGCCATAGCAACCCAGGGGCTTGGCCGGGAAGAAGCTGGTGGTGGCCACATCGGCCCAGTGCAGCGGGTGATGGCCGTCCAGCGTGCAGCCGAACCCTTGCGCGGAATCGGCGATCAGCTTCAGGCCGTGCTTGCGGCAGACCGCGCTGATCGCCGGATAGTCGGCGGGTTGGCCAAACAGGTCCACGGCGATCACCGCCCTGGGCGTCAGCCGGCCTTCGGCCCTCACCGCGGCGATGGCCGCGTCCAGGTGGGCGGCGTCCATATTGTAGGTGTCGGGCAGGATGTCGACGAAGACCGGCGAGGCGCCGACCAGGGGCACGACCTCGGCGGTGGCCGCAAAGGTGAAGGAGGGGCAGAAGACGGCGTCGCCGGGCCCGATCTCCCAGGCCATCAGCGGCAGCATCAGGGCCTCGGTCCCAGAGCCGCAGGACAGGACATGCGGCGCCTGGCCAAATTCGCCCAGCGCGGCCTCGAAGGCGGCCACCTGCGGCCCCATGACATAGGCGCCCGAGCGCACCACCTCGAGGATGGCGGCCTCCAGGGGCTCGCCGAGGCGCTGGCGCTGGGCCTGCAGGTCGATGAAGGGAATGGGCATGGCTTACTCGCAGGCTTCAACGGCCGCGGTACATGCCATGGCGTCCGCAGTCACGCCAAACACGGATGTTTTCGCAAGATTTCGCCGCGCCGGACGGGCCGACGCGGCGAACCTTGCGGTCAGATCTGCCGGGCGCGGCCTTCCCAATAGGGGGCGCGGACCTTGTTGCGCTGGATCTTGCCGGCCTCGCTGCGGGGCAGTTCGGTGACGAAGTCCAGGCTGCGGGGCACCTTGAAGCCGGGCAGGGCCTTGCGGGCGAAGTCGAGGATTTCGTGGGCCAGCTCGTCGCTGGGCTCATAGCCCTCATTGAGCATGATCACCGCCTTCACCTGCTCGCCCCATTCGGCGTGGGGAATGCCCACGGTGGAGGAGTCGGCCACGGCCGGGTGCTTGATCAGCTCGTTGTCGATCTCCTGCGGATAGATGTTCACCCCGCCGGAGATGATGGTTTCGGCGCTGCGGCCGGTGAGGAACAGATAGTCGTCCTCATCGAAATAACCGACATCGCCCATGGTGAAGAAGTCGCCGACCCGCGAGGCCTGGGTCTTGGCTTCGTCCTTGTAGTACTGGAAGCCGCCGCCGGGGGGCAGCTGGTGGTAGATGGTGCCGGGCACGCCATTGGGGCAGTCATTGCCCTGCTCGTCGATGATGCGCACCTGCAGCAGGGCCGGGCGCTTGCCGACGCTGCCGGGCTTTTTCAGCCATTCGTCGGAATTGATGGTGAAGCCGGCGCCGCCTTCCGAGCCGGCATAGTACTCGCTGAGCACCGGGCCGAACCACTCGATCATCGCCTGCTTGACCTCCGGCGGGCAGGGCGCCGCGCCGTGGACGATGTAGCGGACGTGATCGACGGAATACTGGGCCTTCACCTCGGCCGGCAGATCCAGCAGGCGCTGGAACATGATCGGCACCATGTGCAGGTGGGTGACCTTCTGCTCGCTGATGGTGCGCAGGACCTGTTCGGAGTCCCACTTGTCCATGAAGATCAGGGTCGAGCCGGTGCCCATGGCGGCCCGGACGTCGAAGGCCAGCGGGGCGGCGTGATAGGCCGGGCCGGCGCAGAGCTGGATCGAGGTGTCGTCATAGCCGCGACCGGCCAGGATGCTGGAGGGGGTGACCACCGGCGTCGGGCGGAAGACGCCCTTGGGCCGCCCGGTGGTGCCCGAGGTGTACATCATCTGGTTGCCCAGCACGGGGTCTGCGATGTCCGAGCCGTCCAGGCCCGCAAGCGCCGTGTCATACTCGACGAAGCCGTCGATGGCGCCGCCGACCGACAGCTTCAGGGCGACGTTAGGGCAGTTGGAGGCGGCCTCGGCCATCACCGCCACGCGGGCGTCGCCGACCAGCACCTTGGCCTCGCAGTCGTTGATGATGTAGGCGATTTCGTCGGCGTTCAGGTGCCAGTTGACCGGGGTGATGCGGACGCCGGCTCGCATGGTGGCGGCCAGGACCTCGATGAATTCCGCCCGGTTCGAGCAGACCAGGGCCAGGCTGTCGCCGGGATTTACGCCGTGCTGACGGAAGAGGCGGGCGAGCCGGTTGGCGTTGGCGTTGACCTCGGCGAAGGTCCGCGTCCGGCCATAGGCGTCGATGACCGCGGCCTTGTCAGGCTGGACATCAGCCCAGACCGCCATGGTCATGCCGGTGACGGCGGCCTGGTCGAGCCGCTCTTCCAGGCCCACGCGCTCTTTCAAATCTTCCATCAAATTCCTCCCGACGCCTGCTGTCCGAAGCTTCGGGACGCAGGTCGCATCTGATTATCGTTGCGGACGGCCGTTCATCGCCGGGGCGCAGACGCAATATGCCTGCCCGCCCGCCGAACCGTCATCGGCGCTCACCATGACAGCGGAATTCCGCAACGACAACGCCCGCCAAATCCGAACAGAGGTCGGATGGCGTGCGCGAGGGGAGAGGGGGGCGGCGCCCTAGAAGGTGCGCTCGGCCCAGCGGGTCACGACGTAGCCGGCGGTGGCCGAGGCGCCGGTGAGCACCGTCCCCCAGGCGATATCGGCCAGGGTGATGTGCGTGGCCCAGACCTTCAGGGTCGCCTGGTTGGTCAGGTCGTAGGTGGCGTAGCAGAGGAAGCCCAGGATGGCGCCAGTGGTCAGCGCCTGCGTCCAGACGCCCTCGCGCACCGCCGGACTGACCGCCAGGATCATGATCCCAGCGATATAGATGAGATAGAAGGCGACGGCCGGCGGCAGGGAAAACTGGTCGGCCAGCACCGCGTTCAGGGTCGGACGGTAGAGCTTCGGCCCCGCCGTGGTCAGCCAGACCGCGTCGATGAGGGCGAAGGCCAGGCCCGTGCCCAGATAGCCGATGACGTATTTCAGCATGGTCGAATCCTTCAGGCCGAGGGTTTCAGACGATAGTGGCTGACGCCCCACTCCTGCCCGTCCCGGTGGCCGAAAAGGCCGGCCGTGGCCAGGAAGAACAGCCGCCAGCGGCGGCGCCAGAGGGATGCGGCGTCACCATAGACCTCGGCGAGCACCTCACGCAGGGCGCCGTCGTGGCGGTCGAAGTTTTCCAGCCAGTGGAGGGCGGTGCGCTCATAGTGCTGGCCTGACCAGCGCCAGTCGGCCTCCACCTCGAACAGGTCGGGGAACTGGGCCATCAGGCCATGGCTGGGCATCACGCCGCCGGAGAAGAAGTGCTGGGCGATCCAGTCGGCCTCGTCCTCGACGTCGAACCGATAGGGCGTGGTGCGATGGGTGAAGACATGGATGAAGGCCCGGCCCTCGGGCTTCAGCCAGCCCCGCACCCGGGTCAGCAGGGCGCGCCAGTTGGCCATGTGCTCGAACATCTCCACCGAGACCACGCGGTCGAAGCGACCCGGCGCCTCGAAGACGTTCATGTCGGCGGTGACCACCGTGACATTGGCCAGGCCCAGGGCGCTGGCCCGACTGCGAATGAACGCCCCCTGGCTGGCCGAATTGGACACCGCGGTGATCCTGGCGTTCGGCAGGGCGCGCGCCATCCACAGGGTGAGGGAGCCCCAGCCGCAGCCGAGCTCCAGGATGTCCTGGCCATCGGCCAAGCCCGCATGCTCGGCGGTTTCTGAGAGGGCGTTCTCTTCGGCCGCCGCCAGGTCCTCGACGCCCCGGCCATAGAGGCAGGAGGAGTATTTCAGCTGCGGCCCCAGGACCTTCTCGAAGAAGGCGGCCGGCAGTTCGTAGTGCTGGTCATTGGCTGCGGCGGCATGCTCGGCGATGGGCCTCTGGGCCATGTCCTGGGCGAAGGCGGCTTCAGCGTCCGGGCCGGCCTGACCCAGTTGCCGACGGGCGTTGGCCACCAGGAGTTCGATCGCCGCCCGTCGCATGACATCGGGGATGGGCGCGCCCTCGAAGGCCTGGACGGTCGAACTGATGAAACTCATGGGGCGGTCCTCGCTGGGGCGTGCCGGCCGACGATCAAAGGGAACCGCAGGGCCGAACTTCCCCTTGATTACGCGCAAGGCGGAGGTTCGGATGCGTCGTCTTGGCTGCATCCGCAGGCCTGTTCGCGTCGTATCGCCTCTCGCCGGGACCCGCCGTGGCGTCACCGACGAGAGATTGGAGTTCCCGTGGGCGTAGAGAGCACTTCCAGGCCATTGCGGATCGCCGTTATCGGCGCCGGCGTTTCCGGGCTTTCCGCCGCCTGGCTGCTTAGCTCCCGCCATCAGGTCACCCTGTTCGAAGGCGACGCCCGCCTTGGCGGCCACGCCCATACGGCCGAGGCTCCCGGCGGACCGGACGGCGTGATCCCTGTGGACACCGGGTTCATCGTCTTCAACGAGGACAACTATCCCAACTTCACCGCCCTGCTGAAGCACCTGGGGACGCCCAGCATCGACGCCGACATGGCGCTCAGCGTCTCCCTGGACGACGGCGCTTTCGAATATTCGTCCGGCTCGCTGTTTGCGCAGAAGCGCAACTTCTTCAGCGCCCGCTACTGGGGCATGCTGCGGGATGTGACGCGCTTCTACCGCAACGGCCCCAGGGACCTGGCCGAGCTGGATTCGCCCCTGACCAGCCTGGACGACTATCTGAAGCAGAAGGGCTACTGTCAGGCCTTCCGCGACGACCATCTGTTGCCCCAGGCCGCGGCCATCTGGTCGACGCCCCTCGCGGCGATCCGGGAGTATCCGGCCGCCGCCCTGATCCGCTTCTTCCAGAACCACGGCATGATGCAGGTGTTCGGCCGCGGCCTCTGGCGGACGGTCCAAGGGGGCAGCCGCGCCTATGTGGAAAAACTGGTCCAGGCCTTCCAGGGCGAGGTGCGCAAAGGCGTGCGGGTGACCAGCGTGCGGCGTGACGCCGACGGGGTGGACATCCGCCTGGCGAGCGGCCAGGTGGAGCGCTTCGACCAGGTGGTGATCGCCACCCATGGGGATCAGGCCCTAGCCCTGCTGGAAGATCCCACGGCCGAGGAGGCGCGGCTTCTGTCGGCCTTCCGCTACAGCCGCAACCTGGCGGTGCTGCACACCGATCCGAGCCTGATGCCCAGGCGCCGGGCGGCCTGGACGAGCTGGAATCACATCGGCCGACGCAACGCCCCGCAGGAGGGCTGCGTCACCTACTGGATGAACCGGCTCCAGAGCCTGCCGGCCAGGCCCGAGCTGTTCGTCACCCTCAACCCCACCCGCGAGATCGCACCCGACGCGGTGATCCGCACCGATGTCTATGACCACCCCCTGTTCGATGGCGGGGCCATCGCCGCCCAGCAGGCGCTTTGGGGCCTGCAGGGGGTGAAGCGCACCTGGTTCTGCGGCTCCTATTTCGGCCACGGCTTCCATGAGGATGGCCTGCAGTCGGGCCTGGCCGTCGCCGAGCAGCTGGGGGGCGTTCGCAGGCCCTGGTCGGTGAAGGATGAGTCCGGTCGCATTCACCTGTCGCCCGAGACCGCCGGCGGTCTGGCCGAGGCTGCGGCGTGAGCCAGGGCGCCAGCGCGCTCTACCCGGGCCTCGTCAGCCATCGGCGGACGCGGCCCAGGGCGCACGCCCTGCGCTATCGCATCTTCATGCTGCTGCTGGACCTGGACGACGGGACGGCGCTGGGCCGGGGGCTCCGCCTGTTCGGCTTCGATGCGCCGGGCCTGATGAGCTTTCAGACCCGCGATCATGGCGACGGCTCGGACACGCCGCTGAAGGCCCAGGTCGAGCAGCACCTGGCGGCGGCCGGCATCGCCGGGGGCGGCCCGGTGCGCCTGCTTTGCATGCCGCGGGTGCTGGGCGGGGTGTTCAACCCGATCAGCGTCTATTTCTGCCATCGGCCGGACGGCGTGCTCTCGGCCATCCTCTATGAGGTCAACAACACCTTCGGCGACCGGCACAGCTATCTGATCCCGGTGGCGGCCGATGCGCCGCGCGGCGCGGTGCGCCAGAGCGCTGACAAGGTGTTCTTCGTCTCGCCCTTCATGGACATGGAGCTGACCTACGCCTTCAAGGTCCGCCCGCCTGACGGGGACGACGGTGTGGTGGTCAGCATCGAGGTGGCCGACGCCGAGGGGCCGCTCCTCTCGGCCAGCTTCGCCGGTCAGCGCCAGCCGCTGGACGACCGGCGCCTGCTGGCCGCCTGGCTTGGTCACCCCTGGATGACGCTCGGCGTCATGGGCGCCATCCACTGGGAAGCCCTGAAGATCTGGCTGAAGGGCGAGCGGATTCGTCCCCGACCGCCGGCGCCGCGAAATCCCGTCACCCTGACGCCACAGGCCAGCGCCCTGGCGGCCTGACCCAAAGTTGTCTGGCCTGTCCAGCCACGGGCACGGGGATGGATGTCACGTAGGCTGACTATTTGGCGGGCGCGTCAAAAGATGGTGGCGCGACCCCTGGTGGCGCCGCATGATGGCGCCATACCAAGATTGGACATTTTCAGATGAGTGATTCACGCCCCTCCCCCAGGGATGCGGCGGCGGATTCTGTGTCGATTGACGTCTCGGCCATGCCCCGGGTGCTGCGCAGAATCATGGGACTGGCCCTGCGCTATCCGGGCCTGGTCGCCCTGGCCGTCGGCTGCTCCATCGGCGCGGCCCTGTTCAGCCTCACCCTGCCTCGGCTGTTTGGCCAGGCGGTGGACCAGGCCCACCTGCTGCTGGCCAGCGAAACCGCCAGCGTCGAAGACGTGCAGCGCGCCCTGGTCAGCACGGCGCTTCTGGTGCTGGGCGCCGCCAGCCTCCGGGGGCTCCTGACCGGCTACGGCGGCTATGTGGCCGAAAAGGTCAGCCAGAAGGTGGCCTATGACCTTCGCCTGTCCTTCTTCCAGCAGCTCCAGCGCCTGTCCTTCGGCTTTCACGACAAGATCCATTCCGGCGACCTGGTGACCCGCGGGATGCTGGACCTGGAGGGGACGCGGGCCTTCATCCAGGGCGGCATGATGCAGACCCTGACCCTGGTCATGCTGCTGTCGGTCTCAGCCTTCATGATGTTCTCGACCGATGTCACCATGGCCTTCCTGGCGCTGGCCTTCGTGCCGTTCGCCAGCTGGATCCTGGCGCGGATGGGCATCATGCTGCGGGTGACCTGGTTGCGGGTCCAGCAGCTGATGTCGGTGCTGACCCTGACCATGGAGGAGAATCTCCAGGGCATCCGGGTGGTGCGCGCCTTCTCGGCCAAGGCCTTCGAGATGGGCAAGTTCGACGTCGCCGCCGACAACGCCCTGCAATATTCGTTCAAGCGCATCACCCTGCGCTTCCGGGCGATCACCGCCATGACGCTCAGCTATTATGGCTCCATGGCCCTGCTGCTCTGGTATGGCGGCCACCAGGTGATCGCCGGCGCCATGTCGGTGGGCCGGCTCACCGAATTCCTCGCCTATATGACCCTGTTGCAGGCCCCGATCCGGCAGATCGCCATGATCTTCGCCTCAGCCGCCCGGGCCACCTCGTCCGGCGGGCGGGTGTTCGAGGTCCTGGACCTGGAGCCGGACATCGCCGATGCGCCCGGCGCCCAGCCCCTGGCGGCCAGCCAGGGCGTGCTGCGCTTCGAGCATGTGGACTTTTCCTATGACGCGGGCCGGCCGGTGCTGAGCGATGTCAGTTTCGAGGTCCGGCCGGGCCAGACCCTGGGGGTCGTCGGCGCGCCCGGCAGCGGCAAGTCGACCATCGCCAACCTGATCCCCCGCTTCTACGACGTCACCGGCGGCCGCATCACCATCGATGGCCAGGACATCCGCGAGGTCAGCCTGGCCTCCCTGCGGGAATACATCGGCCTGGTGCAGCAGGAGGCCTTCCTGTTCGACACCACCGTGACCAACAATGTCGCCTATGCCGATCCCTGGGCCGCGGAGGACCGGATCGTCGGCGCCGCCCGCACCGCCCAGCTGCACGACTATATCGCCGGCCTGCCCACTGGCTACACCACCCGGGTGGGCGAGCGCGGCGTGGCCCTGTCCGGCGGTCAGCGCCAGCGGATGTCCATCGCTCGCGGCGTGGTGCCGGGGCCGGGCGTCATGATCTTTGACGACTCCACCGCCGCCATCGACGCCGTCACCGAGCGCAAGGTCCGCGACGCCCTGGCCAGCGCCACCAAGACCAAGGCCACGGTGATCATCGCCCACCGCCTGTCGTCCCTGATGCACGCCGACCAGATCATCGTGCTGGACGAGGGCCAGGTGGTGGAGCGCGGCGACCACCAGAGCCTGATCGCCGCCGGCGGCGTCTATGCTGAGCTTTACGCCCTGCAGACCCGGGCCGATGGCGGCGGGCTATCGGAAGATCTCCCGCCGGAGCCGACCTCCGACCTCGAAGTCGTCGCCAATCAGATCCAGGGGGTGCGGGCATGAGCGACTTCGTCTTTGACCGCGGCAATGATGTCGCCTCGCAGACTCCCCGCCGCCCCCGGGCGACCCTCGGCAGCGACGACGCCGAAGAGATCTTCGCCTCGATCAACCCCAAGGTTCTGGGGCGGTTCATCCCCTATCTGAAGCCGCACAAGACCTTCGTGATAGGCGCGCAGATCGCCGTGCTGATCTCGGCGGCCACGGCGATCGCCATCCCCTACATGATCGGCCAGGCGGTGAACGCCGCGGTCGGCGGCGGCGACAATGCGCGTCTGGACCAGATCATCGCCATCTTCGTGGGTGTGGTCATCCTCAACGCCGCCGCCTTCTTCCTGGAACAGTGGATGAGCTCGCGGCTGGCCCAGCGGGTGATCTTCGACGTCCGCCGCTCCATGTTCAGCCACTTCCAGGACGTGTCCCTGTCCTTCATGGACAAGACCCATGTGGGCCGGATCATGGCCAGGCTGCAAGGCGACGTGAACGCCCTGCAGGAGTTCCTGGAGAGCACCACCGGGGCTGTGGGCGATATCGCGCTCCTGATCGGCATTACGGTCGCCCTGCTCAGCATGGACCTGCAGCTGGGCCTGCTGACCCTGACGGTCATCCCGGCCCTGATCGTGGTCCGGGCCATCTGGCTGCCCTTCTCCAAGAAGACGTTCCGGGAGGCCCGCGACGCATCATCCACCGCCAATAGCGCGCTCGCCGAAAACATCCAGGGCGTCCGCACCGTCCAGGAGAGCCGCCGCGAGGCGATGAACTTCGAGCTCTATTCGGAGAAGGCCCGCGAGAACATGGCCGCCCAGAACAACTCGGCGGCCATGACCCAGGTGATGGTCCCGACGGTGGACGTCCTGACGGGCTTGGCCATGGGCATCGTCATCGTGGTCGGGGGCAACGCCGTCCTGGGTGGCCGCCTGGACGTCGGCGTCATGGTCGCCTTCATCTTCTATGTGCAGCGCTTCTTCGATCCGGTCCGCATGCTGTCGATGCAGTACACCATCATGCAGCGGGCCATGGCCGCCGGTCACCGCATCTTCGAGGTGCTCGATGTGCCGGTGACCATCGTCGACAAGCCGGACGCCGAACCCCTGGCCGACTTCGAACCGACGGTGGAGTTCCGCAATGTCACCTTCGGCTATGACCCGGCCCGGCCTGTCCTGCACGATGTGAGCTTCGAGGTGCAGCCCCGTCAGGTGGTGGCCCTGGTCGGTCCCACCGGCTCGGGCAAGACCAGCATCATCGCGCTGGCCCACCGCTTCTATGAGGTGGACCAGGGCCAGGTGCTGATCGGCGGCCGCGATGTGCGTGACGTGACGCTGGACTCGCTCGGCCGCAACATCGGCATGGTGCTGCAGGAGCCCTTCCTGTTCAGCGGCACGATCGAGGAGAACATCCGCTACAACACCGAAGGCGCCACCCGCGACGACGTGATCTCCGCGGCCAAGTCGGTCTCGGCCCACGACTTCATCACGCGCCTGCCCGAGGGATACGACACCCAACTTGGCCAGCGGGGCCGCAACCTGTCGCTGGGCCAGCGACAGCTGCTGTCCTTCGCCCGGGCCCTGGTGGCCGACCCGCAGATCCTGATCCTCGACGAGGCCACGGCCAATATCGACTCCTTCACCGAACAGGCGATCCAGAAGGCGCTGAAGGTGCTGTTCGCCGGTCGCACCTGCATCGTCATCGCCCACCGTCTGGCCACCATCCGCGACGCCGACAAGATCATCGTCCTGCAGCAGGGGCATATCCTGGAGCAGGGCCCCCACGATGTCCTGATGGCCAACCAGGGGCTCTATTCCAGGCTCTACACCTCGGCCCACGCCTCGTTCGACGACGCCCAGGTGGCCGCCACCGGCGATGCGGAGTTCGCCACCCGCACCTGAGGCGGACGTCAGGCTCCGCCGCGCGCCTGTGCGGTGGCGCTAGGGCGCGTCATTGAACGTCAGCATCACCTCGGGGAGGGGCGTGAGCATACGCGGCTCTTCGCTGTCGGCCTCAATGTCCAGCCGCAGGGCGAGCGGTGAACCCCAGGGCTCGGAGAGCACCAGTTGGGTTGGGCCCAGATCGAACGCCATGCCTTCATAGGGCGGTAGGCGCGACTGCACCGGGCCGAGGGGCTTGGCGTCCAAGGCTGCGAGCACCGCCTGCGCCGCCTCCGGATCAGCCTCGGGAAGCCAGACCCGGGACAGCACAGCCGGACCGGCGCCCGGCCCCGCAGGGTCGTAGAGCGGGCTTTCAAACTCGGGCTGGGTTGGGAGATCGGAAGAGCACACGTCTGAACTCCAGTCACGTCGTAATCTCGTAGGCCGCATTCTGTTT
>CALEOQ010000531.1 GCA_937910255.1 uncultured Caulobacteraceae bacterium
GCGTCGCCGGGGGGGATCGGGCCCCCCACGCCCGCCGCGGCGCCGTCACCGGCTCGGTCGGCAAGACCAGCGTCACCCAGGCGGTGCGCGTCGGCCTCGCCATCGCCGGCAAGGCGCACGCTTCGGTGAAGTCTTACAACAACCATATCGGCGTGCCGCTCACCCTGGCGCGGATGCCCCGCGACACCGAGCGCGCGGTGTTCGAGATCGGCATGAACCACGCCGACGAGATCACCCCCCTGTCGCAGATGGTGCGGCCCCATGCGGCGCTGATCACCACGGTGGGTCCGGTCCATGTGGAGAACTTCCCCGACGGCGAGGCCGGGGTGGCCCGCGCCAAGGCCGAGATCTTCGACGGGATCGCGCCGGGCGGCGTGGCCATTCTCAACGCCGACAATGTCTGGTTTGATCAACTGCGCAGCGCCGCCCAGGCGGCCGGCGCCCGGGTCCGCACCTTCGGCACGGCCGAAGGCTGCGACGCGCGGCTGACCGCCTTCAACCCGGGGCCGGGCGAGGCCATGGTGCGGGCGGTCTTGAACGGCCAGGCCCTGGACTTCCCGATCCTGCAGACCGGCTTCCACTGGGGGCTGAACAGCATGGCGGTGCTGTTGATGCTGGAGGCCCTGGACGTGACGCTGGACGACGCCGTCACGGCCCTGGGCGCCTTCGAGCCCCTGGCCGGCCGCGGCGCCGAGCGCCAGGTGGCGATCGCCGGCGGCGCCTTCACCCTGATCGACGAGAGCTACAACGCCAATCCGATCTCCATGGCCGCGGCGATTTCCAGTCTTGGCGCGCGCAAGCCGCAGGGGCGGCGGATCGTCGCGCTGACCGACATGCTGGAGCTGGGGGCCGAGGCCGAAGCCTTCCACCACGCCCTGGCCGGGCCCCTGGAAGCCGCCGACGTGGATCTGGTCTTCTGCGCCGGGCCTTTGATGAAATCCCTCTGGGACGCCCTTCCTTCGACTCGTCGGGGCGGGTACGCCGAGAGCGCAGCCCAGATTGGGCCGCAGGTCGTCCGGGCCGTAGAGCCCGGCGACATCGTGATGGTCAAAGGGTCCAACGGTTCCAAAGCGGGTGCGGTCGCCGCCGCCCTCGTCGAGGCTGGCCGTGAGCTTGGGGGGCAGGGCTGATGTTCTATTGGCTCTACACGCAGATGTCGGCCGAGGGGCACGTGCCCCTGCTCAACCTGCTGAAATATCTGACCTTCCGCACGGGCATGGCGCTGTTCACCGCCCAGCTGGTGGTCATGCTCATGGGGTCGCGCTTCATCCGCTGGATGCAGGCCAAGCAGGGCAAGGGCCAGCCGATCCGCGCCGACGGCATCGAACGCCACATCGTCGAAAAGGCCGGCACCCCGACCATGGGCGGGGTGATGATCCTGGCCGGGCTGATCGTCGGCACGCTGCTCTGGGCCGACCTCTCCAACATCTATGTCTGGGTGGTGCTGTTCGTGACCGCCAGCTACGGCGTCCTGGGCTTCACCGACGACTACGCCAAGGTCACCAAGCAGACGACGGCCGGGGTCTCCAGCCGCCTGCGCCTGATCCTGGAAGTGGCCATCGCGCTCGCCGCCGTGGCCATCCTGATCATCTATGGCGGCCGGACCGCGGAGTCGCCGGAACTGCCGACCTCGGTGGCCTTCCCGATCTTCAAGCAGCTGCTGTGGGACATGGGTTGGTTCTACCTGGTGTTCGGCGCCCTGGTGATCGTGGGTGCGGCCAATGCGGTGAACTTCACCGACGGCCTGGACGGCCTGGCCACCGTGCCGGTGATGATCGCCGCCGCCGCCTTCGGCCTGATCGCCTATCTTGTCGGCAACTACCTGTTCTCCAACTACCTGCAGCTCCACTTCGTGCCGGGCGTGGGGGAGGTGGCCGTGCTGTGCGGGGCCATCATCGGCGCCGGCCTGGGCTTCCTCTGGTACAACGCCCCGCCGGCCAAGATCTTTATGGGCGACACCGGCTCCCTGGCCCTGGGCGGCGCCCTGGGCGCCGTCGCGGTGGCCACAAAGCACGAGATCGTCCTGGCCATCGTCGGCGGCCTGTTCGTGCTGGAAACCCTGTCGGTGATGATCCAAGTGGCCTCGTTCAAGCTCACCGGCCGCCGCGTCTTCCGCATGGCGCCGATCCACCATCATTTCGAAAAGCTCGGCTGGTCAGAGTCCACCGTGGTGATCCGGTTCTGGATCGTGGCGGTCATGCTCGCTCTGCTGGGTCTTGCGACCCTGAAGCTGCGATAGGGAGGCTGGCGCGCAAACCATGATCCCGGTCCGCGGTTTCGAAGGCAAGACAGTGGCTGTGTTCGGCCTGGCCCGCACAGGGCTTGCGGCCGCACGCGCCCTGCAGGCCGGCGGCGCCCAGGTGGCCCTGTGGGACGATCGTCCCGCCGCCCGCGAAGCCGCCCTGGCCGAAGGTTTCGAGCTGACCGATCTGAATTCCGCCGACTGGTGGGGATTCGCCGCCCTGCTGCTGTCGCCGGGCGTGCCGCTCACCCATCCCACGCCGCACTGGACCGTCGAGCGCGCCAAGGCCGCCGGCGTCGAGATCGTCGGCGACATCGAGCTCTTCGCCCGGGCCGTCAACGCCGCGCCAGAGCATAAGCGACCCAAGGTCGTGGCCATCACCGGCACCAACGGCAAGTCCACCACCACGGCGCTCATCGCCCACATCTGCGCCAGCGCCGGCCGCGACACCCGCATGGGCGGCAATATCGGCTTCGGCGTGCTCGGCCTCGACGACATGCACGGCGGCGCCGTCTATGTGCTGGAGATGTCGTCCTATCAGCTGGACCTGACCTCGAGCCTGAAGCCCGATGTCTCCCTGCTGCTGAACATCACCCCCGACCACCTCGATCGCCATGGCGGCATGGACGGCTATGTGGCCGCCAAGCGCCGGGTGCTGCTGAACCAGGGCAAGGGCGACACCGCCATCATCGGGGTGGACGACCCCTACGGCCAGCGCATCTGCACCGAGGTGGTCGCCGCCAACCGCCGCACCATCGTGCCGATCTCGTCCAGCAAGGCCATCGGCCGGGGCGTCTATGTGCTCCAGGGCCTGTTGTACGACGCCACCGGCGAGCGCGCCGTCGAGATCGCCGACCTGCTGCGGGCCCGCTCGCTGCCGGGCCGGCACAACTGGCAAAATGCGGCGGCCGCCTACGCCGCGGCCCGGGGCCTGGGTCTGACGCCGGAAGAGGCGGCCGAGGGGCTGATGACCTTCCCCGGCCTCGCCCATCGCATGGAGACGGTCGGCCAGGTGGGGCGCGTGCGCTTCGTCAATGATTCCAAGGCCACCAACGCCGACGCCGCCCGCCAGGCCATGTCGAGCTATCCCAAGATCTATTGGATCGCCGGCGGCCAGGCCAAGGCCGGCGGCATCGAGGGTCTGGCCGACCTCTTTCCCCGCATCGAAAAGGCCTATCTGATCGGCGAAGCCTCCCACACCTTCGCTGACGTGCTTACCGGCAAGGCGGCGGTCGCCGAATGCGGGACCCTGGAGCGGGCGGTCGAGCGGGCCTATGCCGACGCTGCGGCCTCGGGTCAGGACGCGGTCGTCCTCTTGTCGCCGGCCTGCGCCTCCTTCGACCAGTTCGCCGATTTCGAAGCCCGCGGGGACGCCTTCCGCCATGCGGTCCAGGCCCTTGAGTCTCCGGTCCAGCAGGGGGCTCGAGCGTGAGCGCCGCCGATCCCGTGTCCGATCCCGCCACCCGGCCCAACCAGGCCCACGCCTTCGCGCGCAGCGACCGCTCGGCCCTGGGGGTCTGGTGGTGGACCATCGACCGCTGGCTGCTGGGCGCTGTGGCCCTTTTGATCGGCCTTGGCATCCTCCTGGCCTTCTCCGCCAGCCCAGCGGCGGCGGCGCGGATGAATGTCGGCGATCCCTTCCACTTCGCCATCCGCCAATGCGTATTCGCCGTGATCGGCGCCGCAGTGCTGATCGGGACATCGATGCTCGACATCAAGTCGGTGCGGCGGGCGGCCTTCTTCATCTTCCTGGGCGCGATCCTGCTGATGATCGCCCTGCCGTTCCTGGGCCACAACGCCAAGGGCGCCACCCGCTGGGTGCAGTTCGCCGGCTTCACCCTGCAGCCGTCCGAATTCATGAAGCCGGCCCTGATCGTCCTGGTGGCCTGGATGTTCTCCGAGGGCCAGAAGGGGCAGGGCGTGCCCGGCGTCAGCATCGCCTTTGGCCTCTACGTCCTGGCTGTGGCGCTGTTGTTGATGCAGCCGGACCTGGGCCAGACCGTGCTGATCACCATCGCCTTCGGGGCGGCCTTCTGGATGGCCGGCGTGCCGCTCTCCTGGGTCATGCTGCTGGCGGCCACCGCGATCGCGGGCCTGTTCAGCACCTATTTCGTCTTCCCCCACGTGGCTGACCGCGTGAACCGCTTCTTCCGCCCTGAGGCCGCCGACACCCATCAGGTGGACCGGGCGGCCGAGGCCATTGCGGCGGGCGGTCTGTTCGGCCGTGGCCCCGGCGAGGGCGTCATGAAGCGCCACGTGCCCGACCTGCACAACGACTTCATCTATTCGGTGGGCGCCGAGGAATACGGCCTGATCTTCAGCCTGATCATCCTGGCGCTGTTTTCCGTGATCGTGATCCGCGGCCTCTACAAGGCGATGAAGCTCAGCAACGCCTTCGAGCAGGTGGCGGCCGCCGGCCTGTTCGTGCTGGTCGGTCAGCAGGCGATCATCAATGTGGCGGTCAACCTGAACCTGATCCCCACCAAGGGCATGACGCTGCCCTTCCTGTCCTACGGCGGCTCGTCCCTGATCGCCTCGGGCCTCACCCTTGGCCTGGCCTTGGCCCTGACCCGTCGCCGGCCGGGGGCCTACGCCCCCTCCGAAGGGCTCGCCAAGGCCGGCGCCTTCGCCTAAACGCAAGCCATGCGCAAGATCGCCGTGGTCGCCGCCGGGGGAACCGGGGGCCATCTCTTTCCCGCCCAGGCGCTCGCAGAGACGCTGATCGCCCGCGGCTGGCGGGTGGTCCTGGCGTCGGACGAGCGCGTCGCCGCCTTCGCCGAGAGCTTCCCCGCCGAGCAGCGGATCGGCCTGTCGGCCCGCACCTTCAAGTCCGGCGACCCCATCGGCATGGCCCAGGCCGGCCTGGCCATCATCCAGGGTGTTATGCAGGCCCGCGCCGCCTTCCGCCGCCTGGATCCGGCCGTCGTGGTGGGCTTTGGCGGCTATCCGTCGGTGCCCGGCCTGCTCGCCGGGATCACCCAGGGTCGGCCCACCGTGATCCACGAGCAGAACGCCGTCATGGGCCGGGCCAACCGCCGCCTGGCCAGCCATGTGACCGCCGTCGCCTGCGCCTTCCCGAGCCTGCAGAAGGCGCCGCCCAAGGTGGCCGAAAAGGCCGTGGTGGTGGGCAATCCGGTGCGCCAGGAAATCCGCGACCTGGCCGACAAGCCATATCTTCCACCTGAAGACGTCGGCACCCTGCGCCTGCTGGTCACCGGCGGCAGCCAGGGCGCGCGCCTGCTCTCGGAACTGATGCCCGAGGCGATCCGTGCGTTGCCCGAGGACCTCCGGGTGCGCCTGCGGGTCCAGCAGCAGACCCGCAAGGAGTCCATGGACGGCGCCCGGCGCATCTATGCCGACGCCATGGTCGAGGCCGAGATCGCGCCTTTCTTCCGCGACATGGCCAGCCGCCTGCGCCAGGCCCATCTGGTGGTCGGCCGCGCCGGGGCCGGGACGGTGTGCGAGTTCGCCATCGCCGGCCGGCCCTCGATCCTGGTGCCGCTGGCCATCGCGTTGGACGACGACCAGGGCCAGAACGCCCAGGTCATGGTCGAGGCCGGCGGTGCGGTGATCGCGCGCGAGAACCAGCTGACCGTCGACTCCATGGCCAACGCCCTGGAAAAGCTGCTGACCAATCCAGAGCGCCTGGCCCGCATGTCGGCCGGCGCCCGCTCCATCGCCAAGCCGGACGCCGCCGAGCGTCTGGCCGACCTGGTCGAACAGACCGCCGCCCAGGGCCGTTAGGCCCCTCGCTCAAGCCATAGGCCCCGCCGTCCCATGAACCGCCGACGCCCCGTCCCCTTCGAACTCGGCCCCGTCCACTTCATCGGGATCGGCGGCATCGGCATGAGCGGCATCGCCGAGATCATGCTGCGCATCGGCTATACGGTGCAGGGCTCGGACTCCAAGGCCAGCGCCAATACCGAGCGCCTCGAAAAGCTGGGGGCCAAGATCTTCATCGGCCACGAGGAAGGGCAGGTCGAAGGCGCCTCGGCGGTCGTCTATTCCACGGCGGTCAAGCAGGACAATCCCGAGATGCAGGCCGCCCGCGAGCGGCGCCTGCCGCTGGTGCGCCGCGCCGAGATGCTGGCCGAGCTGATGCGCCTGCAGTTCTCGGTGGCCGTGGGCGGCACCCACGGCAAGACCACCACCACCTCGATGATCGCCTCCCTGCTCGACGCCGGCGGCCTGGATCCCACCGTGGTCAATGGCGGGATCATCAACGCCTATGGCACCAACGCCAAGGTGGGCGAGGGCGACTGGATCGTCGTCGAGGCCGATGAGAGCGACGGCACCTTCCTGAAGCTGAAGTCCACCGTCGCGGTGGTGACCAATATCGACCCCGAGCACCTGGACCACTACGGCGACTTCGACGCAGTGAAGAAGGCCTTCCAGGACTTCATCGAGAACATCCCCTTCTACGGTTTCGCCGCGGTCTGCACCGACCATCCTGAGGTCCTGGCCCTGACCTCCCGGGTCGAGAACCGCCGGCTGGTGACCTATGGGGTCAATCCTCAGGCCGAGGTCCGCGCCGAAAAGATATCCATGGGCCCGGACGGCGCCCATTTCGACGTGGTCATCCGGCCCCTGCAGGGCGAGCCGATCCGCATGGACGACCTGCACATGCCCATGGCCGGCATGCACAATGTGCTGAATGCGCTGGCCGCCGTGGCCGTGGCCCGCGAGCTGTCGGTGGACGCCGAGGCGATCCGCGCCGGCCTCACCGGCTTTGGCGGGGTCAAGCGCCGCTTCACCACCACCGGGACCTCCGGCGGCGTGCGGGTGATCGACGACTATGGCCACCACCCGGTCGAGATCAGCTCGGTGCTGAAGGCCGCCCGCGCGGTGACCAACGGCCGGGTGCTGGCCGTGGTCCAGCCCCATCGCTATTCGCGGCTCAAGGACCTGTTCGAGGACTTCTGCGCCTGCTTCACCGACGCCGACGTGGTGATCGTGGCCGATGTCTATGCCGCCGGCGAAGCGCCCCTGGACGGCGCCAGCCGCGAGGCTCTGGTCGACGGTCTGCGCCGCTATGGCCATCGCCGCGCCCTGCCGCTTGCGGGGCCTGAAGACCTGGCCCGGCTGGTGCTTCAGGAGGCCAGGGACGGCGACCTGGTGGTCTGTCTGGGCGCCGGCGATATCACCAGCTGGGCCTACGCCCTGCCGGGCGAACTCGACGCCCTGCGCGCGAAGACGACATGAGCTGGCGCGAGGCTCTGCCGACGGTCCGCGGCCGTCTGCTGAAGGACGAGCCGCTCTCGCCCTTCACCTGGTTCCGGGTGGGCGGGGCGGCCGATGTGCTCTTCCTGCCGGCCGACAGCGACGACCTGGCGGCCTTCCTGCGCGGCCTGGACCCCGCCGTCCCGGTCACGGTGCTGGGCGTCGGCTCCAATGTCATCATCCGCGATGGCGGGATCGAGGGCGTGGTGGTGCGTCTGGCCGGCAAGGCCTTTGGCCAGATCACGGTCGAGGGCCTGCGGGTCACCGCCGGCGCCGCGGCCCTGGACGCCATGGTCGCCCGCGCCGCGGCCAAGGCGGGCGTGGCCGGCCTGGAATTCTATGCCGGCATCCCGGGCTCCATCGGCGGCGCCCTGACCATGAACGCCGGCTGCTACGGCGCCGAGACCAAGGACGTGCTGATCTCCGCCAGCGGGATCGACCGCTCCGGCGCGCGCCGCGACTTCGCCCTGGCCGACTTCGCCTACACCTATCGCCATAGCCAGGCGCCGCCCGACATCATCTGGACGGAGGCGGTCTATGAAGGCCAGGCCGACGACCCCGCCGCCATCACCGCCCGCATCGACGAGATCACCGCGCGGCGCGAAACCACCCAGCCGATCCGCGAAAAGACCGGCGGCTCCACCTTCAAGAACCCGCCGGGCCACTCGGCCTGGAAGCTGGTGGACGAGGCCGGCTGGCGCGGCAAACCTCACGGCGGCGCCCTGTTCTCACCCCTGCATTCCAACTTCATGATCAACACCGGCGAGGCCACGGCGGAAGATCTGGAGGGTCTGGGCGAAGCGGTGCGGGCCGACGTGGCGGAGAAGCTGGGGATCACCCTCGACTGGGAAATCAAGCGGATCGGCCGGGCGGGCTGAGGTTCAGGTCGAGGGAATGTCTTCCCCGAAGCGCCAAGGATCGATGACGCGCAGCCCGCCAGCAGCAAACGCGCTCGCGTCGCGCGACGCCACAGCGAACCCGTGCGCGGCTGCGATGGCGGCGATGTAGCCATCCGGCGCCGGGAAGCCTCTTCCGGCGGCCCGCGCCCTGACGGCGAGACCGGCGTAGTGACGCGCCGCCGTGGTGTCGAACGGTAGGACCCGGTCGGCAAAGAGCGCTAGAGCCCCATCCACCAAAGCCGCCAGCTGATCCTTTCGTGCGCCGGGCGGCAGGGCGCCCACGCCGAACAGGAGTTCTGCGACGGTGACGCTGGAGATGAAGAGTGTCTCGGCCACCTGGTCATCGAGCCAGCGCCGAACCGTCGGGTTTGGCGCAGGCTTTATCGCCTCCGAGATGACATTGGTGTCGAGCAGGATCATTCGAACCGCGGCGGTTCGGCTGGGGTTTTGTCGCGGATCAGGTCGAGGGCTTCGACGTCTGCATTGGTGAGGCCAAGCTCTTGGCTCATCTCGACCAGCGCTGTGCCGAGGCGCAACCGGCTCGCCGGCCGCACGGCCGTCTCCAGGATCACGCGCATCTCGGCCTCCGTGCTGCGACCATGTTGCGCCGCCCGCACCTTGAGGGCGCGATGGACCTCATCAGAGAGGTTGCGAATGGTGACGGCAGCCATGATAGCCAAGGCTCACACTGATAGCATTGATAGCAAATATACAGGTCATGATATCATCACTCAAGGGCCTGTGTCCGAGCTTCGACATTGGCCGTTAGCGCCGATAGGGTTGGGCGTGCACACAGCGCCACTCACCATCACCCATCCTCGGGTCCGGACCTGGCTGGAAATCCGCGCGCCGCTTGAGCGTCAGCTGTCTCCCCTGGGACGAGCGGCTATGCAGACTTTGGGGCTGGCCGAAGGCCAACGCGTCCTGGACGTCGGTTGCGGAGTTGGAGGCACGCCCAAAGATCTCGCTCAGGCTGTCGGATCGAGTGGCTGGGTTGTGGGGCTGGAGCTTCTGCCAGACGCCGTCGAGGCGGCGAAGCATACAGCGGGTCTGCCGGCCAACGTCGCGTTCGAATGCGGCGACGCACAGACACTCCCGCTCGACCCAGGCGCCTTCGACGCGATCTTCTCCCGGTTTGGGATGATGTTCTTCGCCCAGCCGGCCGACGCCATGAACAACCTGAGACAGGCCCTGCGTCCTGGGGGGCGGATCAGTTTCGTGTGCTGGAGAGCGCTGTCGGAGAACGAGCTCGATAGCTTTCCGCTGGACGCCGCCGCGCCGCACCTCCCGGCTGGGCTTGTCAGTCTGGCCCCGAACGCCGCTGCGTTTTCGTTTTCCGATCCTGACGGCCTGTTGGGCCTCATGACGGCGGCCGGCTTCGAAGCGATTGAGATCACTGCTCACGACGAGGTTGTCAGGAGCGGGGACCTGGCGTCGATGGTGGATGTCTGTTCCCGCGTCGGCGCGCTCGGCGCCATCCTGCGCGAGCATCCTCATCTAGCCCCCGACGCGACGTCGGCGTTGACCAAAGCTCTGTCCGCGCGGGATGGGCCGGGTGGTCCTGGCCTGCGCGCCGCCACCTGGGTTGTCTCTGCCAGGGTAGGCTGAGGATCACCCGTTTCGGTCAGCTTTTACATCGTGGCCGTCGGCGACGTTTTCTATCCACCCACATACCGCCGCGATTGCGCTCGGCGCGAGCGTTTCGGCTATGGCGCCATACTCTGAAGGCGCGCCGGTGATCGCGGTCTGCAGGAAGTGGTTCAGCCCCTTTAGCTCCAGGACTGCCGCCTGGGGATGGCCCGCCAAACGGGCGCGGATGCGCGGGGCGTGGCTCGATGGCGGTGTTTGAAGGTCACGCTCGGCGAACACCACCAGCGTCGGGCAGGTGAGGCGCGCCATCGCGGCGGTGGGGTCGTAGGCCAGCCAGTGTCTTCGCCACGGCCACGCGACGAGGGCCGTGCGGGCCTCGACCTTTTCCGCCATATGGAGCCCGTCATCGACAGCGGCCTCAAGCACCCTGCGGACGCGCACCATGGTCTCGTCCAAACCTGCGCCGGCCCGCTCGATGGCGAACAGCCGAAGGTACATATCGACCACTTCCATCTCTCTGACGGGTTCGCCGCCGACGGCTCTGACGGCCAGAAAGAGGTCGGACAGCATGGTCTCCCCGTCGCGGGCGCCGGTGGGAGTCATCGCCACACAGAAGGCGATATCGGGATCGTCGGCCGCCACGTCTGCGGCGACGTGGCCCCCCTCGCTGTGCCCCATGACGCCGATCCTGAGGGGATCTATCTCTGGCCGCCGGCGTAACCAGGCGACCGCGCAGGCTAGATCCTGAACGAGGTCCGCGGTGGTCGTCTCCAGGAACACCCCGCCCGATGCGCCTGCGCCGCGCTTGTCGAAGCGCAGGGTGGCGAAGCCACGGCGCGTCAGTTCATCGGCCCAGATGGCCAGGGGCTTGTGTCCGGCTGTCGTCTGATCGCGGTCTGTCTGCCCATACCAGCTGTTGAGGATAACCGCGCCGCGGGGCGGTCCATGCGGTCGGCTCAGGGTCCCAGCCCGCGGTGTCCCGTCGGCGCCTCCGAACACGACCTCCTCAGATGTGTACGGGAAGGGACCCTGAGGGGTCTGGGGGCGCAGGCCGCGGGGCGGGGGGGCGGGTGCGTCAGGTTGAAAGCTGATGGGATATCTCGCGGCCAGGTGTCGGCAGAAGCCGGTAAGGCGCGCGCCGGTCGCGTCATGCGTCAGGTCGAGCGCAATCTCGGCCTGGGGCGCGGCGAACGCGATGCGGCCTTGCTCATGGCGAACGGGTAGCGTGAGTTCCCCTAAGGCTCTCGTCTGCAGATGGACTACCTGCGCCCCGCGATCCAGGCGGAAGGCGAGGCGCATCCTCACGATGCCTGTGTCGAGTTCGCCGTGCCACGGGCCTTGCTGCTTCATGGTCAGGACTTTCGATCCATGGCTCGGCGAGGACAAAGCACGATAGCTTGGCTTTACCCCTCGGCGCAGACCTGTGAACCTATTCCTGCGCTAGGCAGCCCGGTCACCCGAACGTCCAGCCCACCCCCCACCATCTCAGATGATCGCCGGATTTCGGGTGGCGCTGAAGCCGTGCACACGGTGTCCCATCATTTAAGAACGTCCCCACAGAATCAACCCAAACGCGACCCGCGCATGCCACTCTCCACAGCTCGTCGCCGCTGTTTACATCGTAAGCTAACACTGTTTAGATCGCCGCTCCAAAGGGATGGGGTGAGCCATGGGCCGGACCTGTGCGAAGGCGTTTCTGGGGCTAGGCCTGGCGGGATTGCTCGCCGCCTGCGGGGGCGCCGATCCGGAGGCGGCCACCGCGCCCTTGCCGGCGGTGGAGGCGGTCGCGGTGCGCGATCCCAGCGGCGCGTCGCAGATCACCGCCACCGGGGCGCTCGCCCGTCAGCGAGAGGCGCAGCTGTCGTTCCGCGT
>CALEOQ010000532.1 GCA_937910255.1 uncultured Caulobacteraceae bacterium
CCGGCATCTCCACCCTTTCCCTGCACGACGCTCTCCCGACCTCAAGGACCTAGGCGCAGGAATAGCGTTAACACCAATGTCGGCGCCATGGTCGCCCTGCAGAACCTCAACAAGACCTCGAGCGACCTGAGCACTGTTCAATCCCGGATCAATACGGGTCTGAAGGTCGCCAGCGCCAAGGACAACGGCGCCATCTGGGCCATCGCCCAGAACCAGCGTTCGGAATCGGGCGCCCTGAACGCCGTCAAGGAATCCCTCTCCCGCTCGGTTTCGACCGTGGACGTGGCCCTTTCGGCTGGCGAAAGCATCTCCGACACCCTTCTGCAAATGAAGGAAAAGGCCCTGGCGGCCGCCGATACGACCCTCGACACCGCCAGCCGCGTGGCCCTGAACGATGAATTCAAGGCCATGCGGGACCAGATCACCAAGGTGGTCAATAACGCCGAGTTCAACGGCGCCAACATGATCAAGAACACGACCCCGACCACGGTGGCGGCTCTCGCCAGCGCGGATGGTGCGAACAAGATCACGGTGGCCGCCCAGAACCTGTCGCTTGGCGGCGGCAATGTGACGGTGGCCGCGACCTCGTCGATCGGCACCCAGACCACGGCCGCGGCGATGATCGCCACGATCAACACGTCGATCGCCAACGTGTCTTCGGCCCTGTCGAAGCTGGGTACGGGCTCCAGGGCCCTGACCTCACACGCCGACTTCGTGGGCAAGCTGCAGGACACGATCGACGCCGGCGTGGGTAACCTCGTCGACGCCGACCTGGCCAAGGAAAGCGCCCGTCTCCAGTCGCTGCAGACCAAGCAGCAGCTGGGCATTCAGGCCCTGTCCATCGCCAACCAGTCGAGCTCCACGCTGCTCGGCCTGTTCCGCTAACGGAAGTTCTGACCCCGGCGCGCGTCGTCGGGGTCAGGCGCGGCGGGCGGGGAGGGCGACCTCCCCGCCAATCGTGTCCTCCAAGAGGGAGGCCGGCGACAGAAACGTCCCGGCATATGCGACATGGAAAACAGAGTGGCGGCGGTTGCGGCCACGAACAGCGTCACCTTCGAACGGCCCGCGCCGAACGCGCCGCCCCAGAAGCGTGAAGCTGCTCAAAGGCCCGCCCCCAGATCGGATCTGGCGGATGTGCGTCTGATCATCGAGGAAAACGACGAGGCCGGCGCCTATGTCTACAAGACGGTGGACCGCCGGACGGGCGAGGTGATCTCCCAGATCCCCCGCGAAGAGGTGCTCAAGATGAAGGAGCGCCCCGACTACGACGTCGGAGACCTGGTCAGCACTGTGGTTTGAGTCCGCGGTCTGGCGCAGCCGGACCCGAAGAAGATGAGTCCTTTCAACCGTCTCGGCGCGCCGGGGCGGCCGCTGGCGTTTGGGCGTTAACCATCTAGACACCATGATTCCATAGCTTCCATCTCGAACAGCAACCCGCGACTCGGCCCAAGAGGCGAGGCGGGTGGCGGACGATGAAGGAGGTCCGAGCATGGCGATCAGCGTTCACACCAATAAGTCGGCGTTGGTCGCACTGCAGAATCTGAACAAGACGAACGACGAGCTGTCGAACGTTCAGAACCGGATCAACACCGGCCTTCGGATCGGTAACGCCAAGGACAACGCCTCGGTCTGGTCCATCGCCCAGGGGCAGCGAGCCGACATCGGGGCCCTCGGCGCCGTCAAGATGAGCCTCAACCGGGCGCAATCCATCTCCGAGGTCTCCATGGCGGCCGGCGAGTCGGTCTCCGACCTGCTGGTCCAGCTGAAGGAGAAGGTGGTCTCGGCCATGGACACCTCGCTGGACTCCTCGTCTCGCATAGCGCTCGACTCTGATTTCAAGTCGATCCTTCGCCAGATCACCCAGGTGGTTGAAAACTCGGAGTTCGATGGCGCCAATATCCTGGATGGATCGGTGGCGGGCTCGATCCGCTTCCTGGCCAATGCCGACGCCAACGCCTACATCACGCTCTCGACCCAGAACCTGTCTCTGGGCGGCGGCATCATCACCATGGCGTCGACGGCCTCGATCACCACCAGCACCCTGGCCAGCGGCATCCTCACCCAGCTGGACGCTTCGATCGCCAATGTGAACCAGTCCCTGGGCAGTCTCGGCGCCCAGGCCAAGCAGATCGAAGCCCACAACAAGTTTGTCGACAAACTGACCGACGTGCTCACCGCCGGGGTCGGCAATCTGGTCGACGCCGATCTCGCCAAGGAGAGCGCCCGGCTGCAGGCCCTGCAGGTGCAGCAGCAGCTTGGCGCCCAGGCCCTGTCGATCGCCAATGAGGCGCCGCAGGTCATCCTGTCGCTCTTCCAGTAGGTTTGAACATTCAAGTCTCGACGGGGCGTCGTGAAGACCCGGGGCGCACAGGTGGTCCGGGTCTTCATTTCACGCACCTTAACTGACCGTAAGGCTTGAGATCCGATGATGCCTGGGCAGGCATAGGATCTGCGTTGAGGGGCCGCCGTGATTGGGTTCGATTCCAATCTGCTGATGAACTATTATCAGGCCAAGCTGGGCTCGATCGGTGGAAGCTCGTCATCCTCGTCGCATTCGGCCAACCCTCGGTTCGGGATCGAGTGTTGATCCCCGTCGTCGCCGCCACCTTCAACCCACACACTC
>CALEOQ010000533.1 GCA_937910255.1 uncultured Caulobacteraceae bacterium
TTTCCCAACGCCACGGTGAACCTGGCCGGCGCCTGCGGGGCCAGCGCCTGGGTCACATCCGCGCCCGGCGCCTGGCCGCGCCTGGGGAGCGACCACTATCCTTGGTATCCGCAGATGCGGGTCTTCACCGCGTCGGCCCTCGGCGACTGGTCCCCGATGCTGAGCCAGATGGCGCAGGCCCTGGCCGAGCCGGGCGGGCCGCAGTTGCGGCGGGCGCCCGAGCCCTGACGCGGGCAGCAGGCCGCGTCAGCCCCGCAGAAGCCGCCGCAGGCGCTCAAGCCGCTTGAATGTCCCGCGCCGCCCTTTAGGTTGGCGTCAGTTGAAACATTTGTTCGAATGCGGGCGTCATTGAACCCGCACATATTGGGAGCTCATATGGCCGAGCGTTTCGAAGGCACAGACGATTACGTCGCCACCGAGGATCTGAAGGTCGCCGTCAATGCGGCCGTCGCGCTGGAACGTCCCCTGTTGATCAAGGGCGAGCCCGGCACCGGCAAGACCGTGCTGGCCTACGAGATCGCCAAGGCGCTCGACGCCGAACTGATCACCTGGCACGTCAAGTCGACGACCAAGGCTCACCAGGGCCTCTACGAATATGACGCCGTGACCCGTCTGCGCGACAGCCAGCTGGGCGATGAGCGGGTCAAGGACGTCAAGAACTACATCAAGAAGGGCAAGCTCTGGGAGGCCTTCGACGCCCCCAAGCGCCCCGTCTTGCTGATCGACGAAATCGACAAGGCCGACATCGAATTCCCCAACGACCTCCTGCAGGAGCTCGATCGGATGGAATTCTACGTCTACGAAACCAACGAGACGATCAAGGCGGCCATCCGGCCGATCGTCATCATCACCTCGAACAACGAGAAGGAACTGCCGGACGCCTTCCTGCGCCGCTGCTTCTTCCACTACATCCGCTTCCCCGACGCCGAGACGATGAATCAGATCGTCGAGGTCCATTATCCCGGGATCAAGCAGAAGCTGGTCGCCGAGGCCCTGCGCATCTTCTACGACATGCGCAAGGTTCCGGGCCTGAAGAAGAAGCCCTCGACCTCGGAACTGCTCGACTGGCTGAAGCTGCTGATGGTCGAGGACATCGATGCGGAGTCGCTGAAGGAACGCGACCCCACCAAGCTGATCCCGCCGCTGCACGGCGCCCTGCTGAAGAACGAGCAGGACGTGCACCTGTTTGAACGCCTGGCCTTCCTGGCCCGGCGCGAAGGCGCCGGCGGCTCGCGCCCCGGCCAATAGTCGCCTCTCGGCCCCGAAGCCTCGCGCTTCGGGGCTTACGGCGAATTCACTCGACGATGCCGACACGCCCGTACACCGTCACGGCGAAGGTGCACGGGAGCCTCTGAACATGAATTCCACCCTGACGATCGCAGCGATGGGCCTGGCCCTGGCCCTGCCGGCCTGCGCCGAGCGTCCGGACTCGGCGGCCACGACCGGGCGCCTCGACTGCCCCGAACAATCAGGCTCGCTCGACCGCATCGAGGCCGCGCAGGACGGACGCTCCTGCCGCTACCGCATGGCCGACGGCGCTGAGGTGGAGCTTCGCCTCGTGGATGTGGTGGGGGACGCTGGCGCGACCCTGGCCATGCTGGAGACCGAACTCGCCGCCGCCCTGCCCCCGGAGCTGGCCGAGATCACCCCGAGCACCACGGGCGAAGAGGCGGAAGAAAGCGCGGCCTTGGCGGCGCAGGCCATCGCCCAGGCGCGCGCCGACGCCGGCGGCGACGCGGCAAACCCGGCGGACGCTCGCCCGGACCCTGTGGAGGTGGAGGTCGGCGGCCATCGCATTCAGGCGCAGGACGACTCCGTCAGCATCGACCTGCCTGGTCTGAAGATCGACGCCCAGGAGGAGATGGCCAATGTCAATATTGGCCCGATCTCGATCAATGCGTCGGACGATGGGGCGACCATCAAGATCTATCGGGAGGTGCGCCTGAAGGGTGAAGCCCTGTCCCGCGAAAAACGCGGTGTCCGGGCGACCTATATCCTGGCCGGGCGCCCCCGCGCCCAGGGCGCAGCCTATGTCGGCCTTGAGGCCGCCGGACCGAAAACCGGTCCCCTGACCGTCGCCATCGTCACCTCCGCCACCGCCGAGGCCGACGACGAAAGCCTCGGCGATGTCCGGAAACTGGTGCGCGAGAACGGCGGGGTTTAGGGTCCGGTGACCCGCCCCGCCGTCTTGGCTCAGGCCGGTTGGACTTCCATCACCTTGTAGGTCAGCGGGCGGCCATCCTCGTCGGTGACCGTCACATACTCGCCCACCGCAAAGCGATGCTCGCCCAGGCGGTGGAGCGGCTCGTCGTCCTCGGTGTCGTCGCTGTCATAGTCGAAGAACCAGAGGTCCCGGCGCTTGGCCAGGCGGCCGTCCACGGCGTCTTCGTCGGGGGCGAACCGGCGGACCACGCATTCGGTGCGAGCCTTGGCGTAGGCCTCGTCGTCAAGATAGCCATCGGCGGTGAGCGGGGCGGTCAGGGCATAGCCCCGATGGTCGTCGCCGCCGGCGAATTCGGTGCCCGGGTTGCGGGCGAGCCGCATGACGATACGCGATAGGGTCATGGAAGACCTCGAACTAGTGGGACAGGAACAGGGACGGCGACTCGGCCGCCAGCAATGAGCGAGTGGTGCCGCCGAAGATGAACTCCTGCAGGCGGGGATGGCCAAAGGCCCCCGCCACAAGGATTTCGGCGCCCGCCTTCTGCGCCGCATAAAGCAGCATGGGCGCGGCCTCACCGGAATCGGGCAGCACCTCGCACTCGGCCTTCACGCCCCGGGCGGCCAGATAGGCCTGAAGGCGACCGGGATCCAGCGCCCGCGTGGTGGCCCGCGGGGCGGTGAGGATGACGACCTTGGAGGCCTTCTGAAGCAGGGGTGTCGCCTGGCGCGCGGCGCGGGAGGCTTCCTTGCCCCCGTCCCAGGCCACGGCGACCGTGCCGCCGACCTTCAGGCCCGGGCGGGCGATCAGGACCGGCCGCTGCTCGTCGGCAAGCACTTCCTGGAACGCTTCGGACAAGGGACCGCGGCCACGGCCGGGCTCGTCGGAAAACACCACCACATCCGAAAGGCGGCTCTCCGCCGAAAGATTGGCCCAGACGGGCGTCTCCAGGGCCATGAAGCTCTTGGAGCCGTAAGACACCGCGGCCATGGCTTCGCGGGCCTTTCTTTCGCCGACGGCGGCGGCCTCCTTCAGCGACTCAAGCGCGGTCGCCTGAACGCCGCCCATGAAGCCCTCGCCCATCCAGGGCATGACGTCGGCCACGTCGGCTGGGGTGTAGACCCCCGCCAGTTCCGCATCAAAGGCCCCGGCGACCAGCGCACCGGCCTCCAGAACAACTTGATCGCCTTCGCCGCCGGACAGCGGCGCCATGATTCTCGCCCACGTCATTTGCTTCCCTTTCCTGTGACCAGGATGATGCGCCCCACGATCGATGCGTGCATTGATCTGTGCCAATCCCGCGCGCTTGGAGCGCGACCATAGGACTCTGAGAGGAACGCCGCGATGAAGAAAGGGCTGCGTCGCAATGTGCGAGAACCTCGCGCCTGGCAACGCATGCTGTCAGGCCGGCGGCTGGACCTGCTCGATCCCTCCCCCATGGACATCGAGATCGAGGACATCGCCCATGGCCTGGCCCGCGTGGCGCGCTGGAACGGTCAGACGGTCGGCGATCACGCCTTTTCGGTCGCCCAGCATTCGGTCGTCGTCGAGGAGATCGTGGCTCATATTCAGCCGGACATTGAACCCCGCTGGCGCCTGGCCGCCTTGCTGCACGACGCGGCCGAATATGTGATCGGCGACATGATCTCGCCGTTCAAGCAGGCCCTGGGCCTGGATTACAAGGTGTTCGAGGAGCGGCTGGAGACCGCGATCCATGTGCGGTTCGGCCTGCCGGCCAAGGCGCCGGCCTCGGTGAAGACCCTGATCAAGCGGGCCGATCACGCCTGCGCCTATTACGAGGCGACGCAGTTGGCGGGCTTTGCGGTCCATGAGGCCGTGGAGTTCTTCGGCGCGCCGCCGGAGGGCTACGACCTTGTTATCGAGCCCTTGTCGGCATCCCAGGCCCAGGCGCGCTACATTCAGCGCTATCATGTGCTGTCGGAGGCTGCAGGATTCGCACCCGCCGACGCCGCCTTCGATACGGAGTAGCCAGACATGACGATCATCGTCTGCGGCCTGGCCGACCTGCCCTCGGTGATCGCCGCGCGGAAACCCTCGCACATGGTGACCCTGCTCGATCCCACCACCATGATCGAGACGCCCGAGGGGATTGCGCCTGATCGCCATCTGAAGCTGGGGGTCAATGACATCGCCCAGCCGGCCGAAGGCCTGACCGCGCCGGACGAGACCCTGGTGGGCCGCCTGCTCGCCTTCGCCGAGGCGTGGGACGAGCAAGACCCCATGGTCATCCACTGCTGGGCCGGCATCAGCCGCTCCACGGCCAGCGCCTTCACCCTGGCCTGCGCCCGCAGCCCGGAGGCCGACGAGGCCGCCATCGCCCGGACCCTGCGAAGCCTCGCCCCCCACGCCTACCCCAACCGCCGCATCGTCGCCCTGGCCGATGACATGCTGGGCCGGCAGGGCCGCATGGTGGACGCTGTCGAGGCGATCGGCGGCAACGGATTTGTGAGCCTCGGCTCGCCCTTCGACTTCGCCGCCCGACACTGATGGCGCAGGGCCAGGCCCACCTCCCCGTCGTCATCGGCCTGTCAGCCGTGGTCGTCGCGGTGCGCGATGGCGAGGCGATGGTCCTGACCGTGAAGCCGCGGGGCGCGGGCGCCGGGCTGGCCTCTGAGCTGGCGGGCCTGCCCTTCGGTCCGTTCGACCCGGACGCCCACCGCACGTTCGAGCTGGCCCTGCGCGCCTTCGTGACCGCCCAGACGCGGTTCGATCTCGGCTATGTTGAGCAGCTCTACACCTTTGGCGATCGCGGCCGGGACGCCCCCCTGGCCGATATGGGCGGCGGCGACGCCGGCGACGGCGCGGCGGCCAGCCGGGTGATCTCGGTGGGCTACCTCGCCCTGACCCCGACGGCGGTCGAGACCGAGGCCCCCGACACCGCCTGGGCCCCCTGGACCCGGTTCTTTCCCTGGGAGGACTGGCGTCAGGGTCGCCCGGCCGCCCTTGAGCTGATCGAGGACGCCCTGCGGCGCTGGGCCGACCGGGCGCCCGCCGCCCTTTGCGCCACCCGCCTGGCCAGGGCGCGACTGGCCTTCGCCCTGGACGGCGCCCCATGGAACGAAGAGCGGGTGTTGGAGCGCTACGAGCTGCTCTATGGCGCGGGCCTGGCGCCCGAGGCCGCCCGGGACCGCAGCGAGGCCGGCGGCGAGCGGTCCGAAGCCCTGGCCGCCGCCCTCGGCGCGCCGATGATCTCCGACCATCGGCGTATCCTGGCCACGGCGCTCAGCCGGCTGCGGGGCAAGATCAAGTATCGTCCCGTGGTGTTCGAACTGATGCCCGAGGCCTTCACCCTCTCGGCCCTGCAGCGCGCGGTGGAGGCCATCGCCGGGGCGCCCCTGCACAAGCAGAACTTCCGGCGGGTGCTGGAGCGCAGCGGTCTCGTCGAGGGCCTGGGGCGAATCGACACGGACACCGGCGGGCGGCCAGCCGAGCTCTTTCGGTTCAGACGCGAGATTCTGAGCGCGCGGCCGGTGTCGGGCCTGTCGCTTCCGCTGCTTCGCGACTGACCGTCTGTGGCTGGGTCGCCGCCCAGCGCGCCCGGATCTGGTGAGAGGTCTCGCGGCTGCCGTCGTGGCTCCAGCCGGGAGGGCCAAACAGGTAGCCCGCCGCTTCGCGCAAGGACCGCGCCGTGGCCAGATCGCGGCCGATCGCCACCCATTCGTGAAAGGCCACCCGCAAGAGGTTGAAGGTGCCGAGGTTCTTCACCACCCCATAGCGGCAGGGCTCCTCGGCCAGCTCGGGCTGGAAGGTGCCGAACAGGCGGTCCCAGATGATCAGCACCCCGGCATAGTTGCGGTCGAGATATCGCGGATTGCGGGCGTGGTGGACCCGGTGATGGGACGGGGTGTTGAACACCGCCTCGAACCAGCGGGGCATCTTCCCGATGGCCTCGGTGTGGATCCAGAACTGATAGACGAGGCTGATCCCCTTCTGGATCGCCACCATGGCTGGCGGGAAGCCGATCAGGGATAGGGGCAGCCACAGGAGCCAGGTCCCGGCCACGCCGCCGGTCCAGGTCTGCCGCAGGGCCGTCGACAGGTTGTAGTGCTGGGAGGTGTGGTGGTTGACGTGGCTCGCCCACCAGAACCGGCGCTCATGCGCCAGCCGGTGAAACCAGTAATAGGTCATGTCCTCCAGCAGAAAGAGCGCGACCCAGGCCCAGATCGCCGTCATCGGGATCTCGAACAGGCGATGCTCGTACACCCACAGGCTGGCGGCAAAGATTGCGCCGCCGGTCAGCAGGCCCGCCGTGGTGCTGCCCAGGCCCATGGCCAGAGAGGTGAAGGTGTCCCGCGGCTCGTAGTTGGCCTTGGCGCGGCCCAGCCGCCCGAGGATGATCTCCAGCACGATCGCCAGGACGAAGAACGGCACCGCCAGGGCGACCGGGTCGACGTCGGGACTCATGCGGCGAGGTCGGCCGGCGGCCAGTTGTCGAAGGCCAGCAGGGCCCGCGGCGCCGCCACGTCGCCCAGGTGAATCGAAAGCACGCCGCCCTTGAACATCGCCGAGCTGGCCTGGCACCAGGAGAGGCGGCGCACCGCAAACCCGTCGCCCACGGCCATCAGCACCAGGGCGCATTCGCCCGAACGCGCCAGGGCGCCCTTGCCGTCCCGGGTGATCCAGAGGCGGTCGATGCGGCGATCGGGGAAGTCTTCGAAGAACAGCTCCCGGGCGCGGGCTTCGTCCAGGGTCCGGGCGGGGCGGCCGATGCGCGCCCAGGCCGACAGGCCGACCAGCACGCCCACGGCGGCCAGCGAGCTGCTGAACTGTATCAGGAACGCCTTGTCCACTGCGCTTATCCTCCCCGGAAGCGCCACGGTCGGCTCCGAAATCAGCGCGGTCAAGCAAAACGGCGCGCCCCGGGGTGGGACGCGCCGTCGCTTCAGACCCAGGTCCTGGATCGAACGGGCTTAGAACTTGCGAACATAGCCCACGGCCCAGACATCGGCCGAACCGCCGTCATCCTGGAATTCCTGGCGGGTATAGTCCGCGCGGAAGCCGTTCTGGCCATCCAGGAAATAGCGGCCGCCGACGCCGAAGTTCCAGCTTTCGCCATCAGCCTTGTTGCTGATGCCGGCGGCCGAGGCCTCGATCTCGGTGGTGCCGTAGCCCACGCGGGCGAACAGGTCGGCCTGCGGGTTGATCGGCAGGAAGCCGACGCCATAGATGGCGGCGCTGTGGTTCAGCTCCACATCGATCGGCGAGCCGCCGATGCTGACCGGCGGGTTGTAGGTGTCGTCCTTCACGCCAAAGGCCAGCTCGCCTTCCACGCCCAGATACGGCGTCAGCTTGGCGCCGAGGCGGCCCTGGATGGCGCCCAGGTCGAAATCGTCGGCGTCGGCATGGGCGTAACCCACCGAGCCGTAAATTTCCGGGGCCGACATGGACTGGGCCTGCACGGCAGCAGGGGCGGCGGCCAGGATGGCGACAGTGGCGACGGCCGTCATGAGAGACTTCATGCTAGGTACTCCGAACTTGGTGACACGCTCCCCCGAGCGAGGTCTTCATCGTCGCCAATCGGGGCGGATTCCTGTCCGTCCGCGGACCTTTGCAGGGCAGCCACAGGGTGTGACGAAAGAGCCACATCGCCCCCTGCCCGTTTTTGGCCCAGGCCGTGGTATCTAACCGGCCAAGCCCGGAAGAGGCTGTCTTCGGAGAAGCGATCTTGCGTAACGCCGTCATCGCCGCCACGGGGCTCTACACCCCGTCCAACACCCTCACCAACGCTGAGCTGGTGGAGACCTTCAACGCCTATGTGGAGCGCTTCAACGCCCGCAACGCCGAGGCCATCGCGGCTGGCGAAATTGCAGCCCTGACCCCGTCTTCAGAGGCCTTCATCGAGAAGGCTTCGGGCATCAAGTCCCGCTATGTGATGGACAAGTCCGGCCTGATCGATCCCGACGTCATGCGCCCGGTGATCGCCGAGCGGCCCAACGAAGAAATCTCCATCCTGGCCGAGATCGCCGTGGCCGCGGCCCGTCAGGCCCTGGAGACCTGGGGCAAGCCGGCCAGCGAGATCGGCGCTGTAATCTGTGCGGCCTCCAACATGCAGCGGGCCTATCCGGCCATGGCGATCGAGGTGCAGCAGGCGCTGGGCATCGACGGCTTCGCCTTCGACATGAATGTCGCCTGCTCCTCGGCCACCTTCGGCATCAAGACCGCCGCCGACTATATCGCCACGGGGTCGGCCAAGGCGGTGCTGATGGTCAATCCGGAGATCACGTCGGGGCATCTGAACTTCTGCGACCGCGACAGCCACTTCATCTTCGGGGACGTGGCCACCGCCGTGATCGTGGAGGCCGAGGACGATGCGACCCCGGGCCAGGGCTGGGACATCGTCGGCACGCGGCTGAAGACCGTCTTCTCCAACAATATCCGCAACAATTTCGGCTTCCTGAACCGCGCCGCGCCGGAGGGCGCCCAGGAGCGCGACAAGCTGTTCGTGCAGGAGGGCCGCAAGGTGTTCCGCGAGGTGGTGCCGATGGTCTCGGAGATGATCATCGATCACGCCAGCGGCCTGGGGCTCGATCCCACCGCGCTGAAGCGCCTGTGGCTGCACCAGGCCAATATCAACATGAACGACATGATCGGCCGCAAGGTGCTGGGCCGCGATCCCTCGCCGCAGGAGAATGTGATCATCCTGGACGAATACGCCAACACCTCGTCGGCCGGTTCGATCATCGCCTTCCACAAGGCCAATGACGGATTCGACGCCGGCGAGATGGGGCTGATCTGTTCGTTCGGCGCTGGCTATTCGGCCGGGACCGTCTTCGTCCGCAAGCGCTGACGCCAACCGCCAGCCTGGAAGAGAAAAGGCCCCGCCGGCTGATCCGGCGGGGCCTCTTTTTGGTTTAGCGATCCTTCTCGCGTTCGCCGATGGCCGATTGGGCCGCCGCCAGCCGGGCGATCGGCACGCGGTAGGGCGAGCAGCTCACATAGTCGAGGCCGACCCGTTCGCAGAAGTCGATGGAGGCCGGGTCGCCGCCATGCTCGCCGCAGATGCCGAGCTTGATCTCCGGCCGCTGGGCGCGGCCCCGCTCGGTGGCGATGCGGATCAGGTCGCCGACGCCTTCCTGGTCGAGGCTGACGAAGGGGTCCTTCTCGAAGATGCCCTTGTCCATATAGGCCGCCAGGAAGCGCCCTGAGTCATCGCGGCTGATGCCGAAGGTGGTCTGGGTCAGGTCGTTGGTGCCGAAGGAGAAGAACTCGGCGTTCTCCGCCAGGTCGGCGGCCCGGATCGCCGCCCGGGGCAGCTCGACCATGGTGCCCACCAGATAGGGGAAGTCGAGCTTGCGCTCGGCCAGCACCTGCTTGGCCACCCGGTCGGTGAGCAGGCGCAGGAACTTCATCTCCTCGCCCTTGGCCACCAGGGGATGCATGATCTCCGGGCACGGCGGGGTCTTGCCGCTCTCGGCGATCTCGCAGGCGGCCTCGAAGATGGCCCGGACCTGCATCTCGTAGATTTCCGGATAGGAGACGCCCAGGCGGCAGCCGCGATGGCCGAGCATCGGGTTGGTCTCGTGCAGTTCCTTGACCCGGCGCTCCAGGGCCGAAAGCTCCAGGCCCGACGACTGGGCCAGGGCCTTCAGGTCCTCCTCGGTGTGGGGCAGGAACTCGTGCAGCGGCGGGTCGAGCAGCCGGATGGTGACCGGCAGGCCCTCCATGATGGTGAACAGCTCGACGAAGTCGGCGCGCTGCATGGGCAGGATCTTGGCCAGGGCCGTGCGGCGGCCCTTTTCATCGTCGGCCAGGATCATCTCGCGCACGGCGGCGATGCGGTCCTCTTCGAAGAACATGTGCTCGGTGCGGCAGAGACCGATGCCCTCGGCGCCGAACTGACGGGCGGTGCGGGCGTCCAGCGGGGTCTCGGCGTTGGCGCGCACCTTCAGGCGGCGAAGGCCGTCGGCCCACACCATCAGGGTGGCGAAGTCGCCGGTCAGCTCAGGCTCGATCATCTTCACCGCGCCAGCCAGAACCTCGCCGGTGGAGCCATCGACGGTGATCACGTCGCCGGCCTTGAAGATGCGACCGCGGACGCGGAATTCGCCGGCCTTGGGATGGATCTGCACCTCGCCGGCGCCGGAGACGCACGGACGGCCCATGCCGCGGGCGACCACGGCGGCGTGGCTGGTCATGCCGCCGCGGGCGGTCAGGATCGCCTTGGCCGCATGCATGCCGTGGATGTCTTCGGGGCTGGTCTCGTCACGCACCAGGATCACCGCCTCGTGGATGGCGGCCAGGCGCTCAGCCTCGTCGGCGTCGAAGACGGTCTTGCCGGTGGCCGCGCCGGGCGAGGCCGGCAGGCCCTGGGCGATGACGTCCCGCTCGCTGGAGGGATCGATGGTCGGGTGCAGCAGCTGGTCCAGCGAGGCCGGTTCGACCCGCATGATCGCCTCTTCGTGGGTCAGCACGCCCTGGGCGGCCAGGTCCACGGCGATCTTCAAGGCCGCCTTGGCGGTCCGCTTGCCGTTGCGGGTCTGCAGCATATAGAGCCGGCCCTGCTCGACCGTGAACTCGAAGATCGGAAGAGCGTCCTGTAGGGAAAGAGCGTAGATCTCGGTGGTCGCCGTATCATTAAAAAAAAAAAAAGAGAATATTATCCTGACTCGTGCTCTTGCCCAACTGTCACTATATGCGTCTCTCAATACCTCGTCCCACCCATGCGCCCTCCTCCCTCGCTCC
>CALEOQ010000534.1 GCA_937910255.1 uncultured Caulobacteraceae bacterium
GGCGTGCGTCGACGGGTCGGGGTGGGTGGCGGGAGGGTTCGTTTTTTTTTGAATGATGCGGCGACCAGCGAGATCTACCCTCTTTCCCGACCCGGCGCGCTTCCGATCTGCCGCTCCAGCCAGCCGCGGGCGGCCAGGGGGGGCACGGCCGGCAGCCGGTCGCCGGCCGAACCCAGGCCCGCCCCATCGGCGCTCGCCTGATCGCTGGTCAGCACTGCATCGGTCAGGGCGAGGTTGGCGCCGCCGCGCAGCACGGGACTCAGCCACAGGGCGGCGTCCGCCTCCAGGCCGTTCACCCGCGCCTTGCCGACATTGGTGATGAAGGAGAAGGCCCCGTTGGCGCTGTTGGCCGTGTACTGCATGTCCTGCCACTCGATCGTATAGAGCGCCGCGTCCAGGGTCAGGCGGCTACCCAGCCAGCTGCCCTTCATGCCGATCTCATAGTTCCACAGGGAGTCGGCGCCATAGGCCGACAGATTCTCCGGCAGGCCCGGCGCCGGGTTGACCCCGCCGGGGCGAAACCCCTGGGAGGCCTGCACATAGCCCAGGGTCGTGGGCGAAAACCGGTGGCTGACCAGGGCCTTCAGGCTCCAGCCCCCCTCTCGGGTCCGGGTGCGGAAGTTCGCGTCGCTGGTGTTTGAGATCACATTGACCACCAGGGCCGCGCCCCGGGTCTGCTTCTCATACTCGAACCGGCGGGCGCCCAGGACCAGGGCGGTGTCGCGGTCGGCGCCCAGCGTGACCTCGCCATAGACGGCCCTCTGGGTCAGCCGGCTGTCGACGATGCGCCGGCCGGTGAATCCCGCGTCCAGACGCGGCAGGCCAGTCTGCGGATCGGCCGCCAGGACCTGGCTGTCGATGACGTCGTCGCGCACCTCGCGGAACAGGCCCGCCGTCCAGGCGATGGGCCCCTCCGTATCGGACTGGAGGTGAAGCTCCTGCACCTCGGCGTTCAGCTGGACCGGCTGGTAGAGGAGCCCCGGACTGCGGCTGTCCACATAGGCGGCGTAGGTGGCGAGCTGGGCGGGGGTGCAGAGCGCCGTGGCGGCCTGCAGGTAGCGCCGGCAGCCCTCCGGATTCAGCCGCTCGGTCTGCAGGGTGCCGGTGTAATCGATGTAGCGCGTGCTGTCCCAGCTATAGGCCGCGGCATTGGCCACCAGCATCACCCCTTCGCCGCGCCAGGACACCGTCCCCTGATAGAGGGCGATCTCCCCGTCGAAGGGGGTCCGGACATAGGCGCGGCTCACATGGCCCGGGGCCGCCGCCGAGCCGGCGCTGGTGTCGGCCAGGTCGTTGGCCTGATAGGCCGCGCTCAGATCCAGGGTCAGGTTGTCGGAAAGGTCGGCGCGCACGCCGAGGCGGACGCCCCAGACAAGGTTGTCATTGATGCGCGCCCGTCCCAGGCGCGCGTTGTCCACATAGGCTGGATCGTCCTGCCGATAGGCCGTCAATCGAAGCCCGATCCGGTCGGGCACGATGGGTTGGTTGAGCACGAGGGTCGCGCCGCCGCCCACCTGGCCCGCATTGGTCGAGAGGGCCGCCGAGACGAGACCTCCCATCTTCGTCAGGTCAGGGCGATTGAACGCGACCTTCAGCGCGCCGCCCATGGCGCCCGCGCCATAGAGCGTGCCCTGCGGCCCCCGAAGCAGTTCAAGGCTGGCCACATCCACCAGCAGGAATTCCGGCGATGAGCCCCCCGGATCAGCGGTGGTGCCGCTCGGCCCGGTCACCGGCGCCTCGTTGTAATAGAGGGCGGTGGTCGCCTCGCCGGCCCCATAGACGCCGCGCAGGCTGAGCCGGTTACGACCGGTCCCCGTACCGGTTTGGATAAGGCCCGGCATCAGGTCGACGGCTTCGTCGAAGGTGACCGCCCCGGCCCGGGTCAGGTCCTCACCGGAAAAGACCCGCATGGACATGGGCGTGAGGCGCTCCAGCGTCGGGCGACGCAGGGCCGTCACCATGACGCCGGCCACCTCGGCCTCGGCGGCGACACCCTCTGACCCCGACGCAGGCGGCGCGCGTCGCCGCTCGACAAGGTAGCGGCCTTCGAACGCCCGCCAGATGAGGCCCGAACCGTCCAGCAGGGCGGTGAGCGCGGCGGCGGCGTCCATCCTTCCCGACACCCCCCCGGTTCGCAGGCCGGCGACCAGGTCCGGCTTAAAGAGAATGTCGCGGTCGCTCTGCTCTGAGAACCGGGTGAGCGCCTGGCCCAGGGGCAGGCCCGCGGGAATCGAATAGGGCCTGGTCGCGTCGGCTGCGGCCGTGCCCGGCAGCAGGACGCATGACAGACATGCGATGGCGGCCCCAATCGGGTGAAGGCTCAATGACGACACGGCTCCGCCCCCAGGCCGTGGCTTTCCCGCAGGCCGCTCGGCTTGGCCAGTCCGGCGCCGCCCGGGCAGGGGCAATTTTCACCGCTCCGCCTCATGGACGGCGAGCGGCGCGCCTCACCGCCTGAAAAGCCGGCAGCCGCCGCGCCGGGCGCCTGCGCCGACCCAACCCCATTGACCTCACCCTCGCTTGTCCCAAACATGACCGCAATAAGACTATTCGGGGTGTTCGGGGTAACCAATGGCTTGGGCCGAAACGACCAGGACCGACGAGGCGCCTGAGGGACTGGCCTTTGCCTCCCTTCCGTTTCAGCCGGCCCTCCGCGCCTTTTTCGGGCGCCGGGCCGAGGCTCACGAGATCGACGACCTGATCCAGGAGGTGCTGCTGCGGATGCACAACCGCCGCAGCAGCGTCGAGATCGCCAACCTGCCCAGCTTCATCTTCCAGACCGCCACCAATGTTCTCCTGGACCGCCGGCGCCGTGAAACGGTGCGCCGAGCCAGCGCCCACTGCGAATTGCAGGAGGTTTTGCATCCTCGCGACGACCTCTCGCCCGAACGGATTCTGCAGGCCAAGCAGGAGGCCTCAGTGGCCGTGGAGGCGCTGAAGGCGCTCTCTCCTCGCACGAGGGCGGCATTCGTGCTCATCCGCTTCGAAGGATTGAGCTATAAGGCCGCCGCGACGCGACTGGGCATCTCGGTCAGCGCCGTCGAAAAGCATGTCACCAAGGCGCTTCGGGTCGTCTCGACCCGACTGCAGGAATCCGATGAACGACGATCACCGATCCGCCGGACCTTCGGGTGATCCTGACGCCGCGTCGTGGGTCGTGCGGTTGGAGCGTCATCCGGGCGACGCCGATGTCCGAAGAGAATTCGAAGCCTGGCTGGCCGCCGATCCGGCCCATGGCCGCGCCTGGGCGGCGGTGTCCGGCGCCTGGGATCGCCTGGGCGGCCTGGGGGACGATCCGGAAATCCTCGCCGCCCGCGCCGCCGTGACCGCTGAACTTGAGGCCGAGCGCCGCGGCGCGCGCCTGCCCTGGGCGGCCGGAATCGCCGCCGTCATGGTCACCGGCGCCGCCCTGCTGGGCTATGGCGCCTGGCGTCAGGGCCCGTCGTCGGACGCCCCGACTCAGATCGCCGCCGCCGAGGCCCTGGCCGTCTATCGCACCGACGTCGGCGGGCGACGCACGGTCGTCCTTGAGGACGGCTCCAAGGTCACCCTGAACACCGACACCGAGGTGCGGCTGACCGGATGGGGCGAAGGCCGCCACCTGACCCTGGTGCGTGGCGAGGCCTATTTCGAGGTCAGTCGCAATCCCACGCGCCCCTTCGTGGTCACCGCGGGCGGCCGGACCGTGACGGCGCTGGGCACGGCGTTCGACGTCCGGCTGGAGCCGCAGCGCTGGTCCGTCAGCCTGGTGGAGGGCAAGGTTCGGGTCGTCGCCGACACCGGCCAGGTGGACCTGGCGCCTGGCGATCACCTGGTTCAGGACGGCAAGAATCCTTGGACCGTCGAAAAGCGCGATCTCGACAAGCTGACCAGCTGGCGCGACGGCAGCCTCATCTTCGAAAACCGTCCCCTCGGCGTCATCGTCGAGGAAATGAACCGCTATTCCGCGCGCAAGATCGAGATCACCGATCCGGCCCTGGCCGCCCAGCCCCTGAGCGGTCGATTCAAGTCCGGCGATACGGCCGGGTTCGTGGCCACGCTGGAGGCCTATGGCCTGGCCCGCGCCCAATCCGGCAGCGCCGGGACAATCGAGCTGCGTCCCATTATTTCTGAGTGAGGCTTCTCGCCCCAGCTGCGTCTTGCAGGGGAAGATTGGCGCGCCCTGCGCCAATAGCCGGAGGACTCATGGCTGGGATTTCGCCAGCGCAGCGCCTTAAGCGCCTTATGCGCCTCGGCCTGGGCCCTTCCCCGCGCCGTCTTCAACTTTATCCATTTGCAGCCGGGTGGATCGCCCCGGGTCGAGAGAGGGTCTAGGAATGATAAGACAACACGCATTGGCGAGCGCCGCCCTGGCGCTGGTCATGGTTCTGGGGGGCGCAGCGCACGCGGCGACCATCACGCCGCCCAGCGAGGCCTTCGCCCAGAACCCGGGAAGCGACTACTTCCTGGCCGACTACACCGCCTATGAAGCCTATCTGAAGACCCTGGCCAGCCAGTCCGACCGCATCAAGCTGGTGGATTTCGGCAAGACCGAGGAGGGCCGCACCCAGTGGATGGCCATCGTCTCATCCCCCGCCAACCTCGCCCAGCTTGACCATTACAAGTCGATTTCGCGGCGGCTGGCCAAGGCCGAGGGTCTGAACGAGGCCGACGCCGCCGCCCTGGCGGCCGAGGGCAAGGCCGTGGTGTGGATCGATGCGGGCCTGCACGCCACCGAAACGGTGACCAGCCAGGGCCAGATCCAGGTCCTCTACCGCCTGCTGACCATGAACGACGCCGAGACCCTGCGGACGCTGGACGATGTCATAATCCTGTTCGCCCACGACAATCCGGACGGCATGGAACTGGTGTCGGACTGGTACATGCGCCACGACGATCCTCTGAAGCGTGAGTTCCAGAGCATTCCTCGCCTCTACCAAAAGTACATCGGCCACGACAACAATCGCGACAGCTACATGTCGCAGATGGCTGAGACGACCAACGTCAACCGGCAGCTGTTCCACGAGTGGTTCCCGCAGATCATCTTCAACCAGCACCAGACCGGCCCCACCGGCATGGTGGTGTTCGTGCCGCCGTTCCGCGACCCCTTCAATTTCAACTATGACCCCCTGGTCATGACCACCCTGCAGGAGGTGGGCATGGCCATGCACAGCCGCCTGGTGGTCGAGGACAAGCCCGGCTCCGGCGCCCGCAGCTCGGCCTCCTATTCCACCTGGCACAACGGCATGGTCCGGTCGGTCGCCTATTTCCACAACGCCATCGGCCTGCTGACCGAGATCATCGGCGGCCCGACGCCGGAGACGGTGAAGCTGGTTCCGGATCTGCAACTGGCCAATGGCGACCGGCCGATGCCCATCGCGCCCCAGACCTGGCGCCTGGCCCAGACGGTCGAATATCAGTGGAGCATGAACCGGGCGGTCATCGACTACGCCTCGCGCAACCGCGAACGCCTGCTGTTCAACATCTACAAGATGGGCGCCAACAGCATCGAGCGGGGCTCCGAGGACAGCTGGACGATCACCCCCAGCAAGATCGACCGCCTGAACGAAGCCGCCGCCGCGGCCCGTCCGGAAAGCGCAGATGCGGCCACAGAAGCCGGCTACGGCCGCGCCGGGGCCGTCGATCCTGAACTCTACGCCCTGCTGCAGAAGCCGGAGGATCGCGATCCGCGCGGCTACATCATTCCTGCCGACCAGGCGGACATGCCGACGGCCACGGCCTTTGTGAACGCCCTGATCAAGACCGGGGTGGATGTCGACCGCGCGACCCGGGCGTTCAGCGTCGGGGGCAAGTCCTATCCGGCCGGCTCCTATGTGGTGAAGACCGCCCAGGCCTACCGGCCGCATGTCCTCGACATGTTCGAGCCGCAGGACCATCCGCACGACACCGAATATCCCGGCGGTCCGCCCAAGGCCCCCTATGACGTGACCGGCTACACCCTGGCCTATCAGATGGGGATCAAGTTCGACCGCATCCTGGACGGGTTCGAGGCGCCCACCGAACGCCTGTCCGATCTGGTTGCCCCGCCGACGGGCTCGGTGAAGGGTTCGGGCTCGGCCGGCTGGCTGATCAGCCATGAGCCGAACAACAGCTTCACCCTGACCAGCCGTCTGCTGAAGGCCGGCCAGCCGGTGTTCTGGCTCAAGGACGGGGCCAAGGCCGGCGCGGTCAGCTTCGGTCCCGGCGCCATCTGGGTCCCCGCCTCGGCCGAGGCCCAGACCGTGATCACCCAAAGCGTGGGCGAGCTGGGCGTAGACGCCTATGCCGTGGGCGCCAAGCCCGCCGGCGAGGCGCTGCCGCTCAAGCCGGTCCGGATCGGCCTGGTGGACGTCTATGGCGGCTCCATGCCCTCGGGCTGGAATCGCTGGCTCTTCGAACAGTTCGAGGCCCCCTTCGAGGTGGTCTATCCGCAGCGCCTCGACGCCGGCGACCTGGGCAAGGACTATGACGTCCTGGTCTTCGCCGACGGCGTGATCCCTGCGCCCCAGGGCGGCCCCTTCCGCGCCGGCCGGCCCTCGACCCAGCCCAAGGCCGCCGACATCCCGGCCGAATATCGCCCCTGGCTCGGGACCATTACGGACGACAAGACGCTGCCCCAGGTGGCCGACTTCATCCGCAAGGGCGGCACGGTGATCACCATCGGCTCCTCCTCGCGCCTGGCCACGGCCATCGAGGCGCCGGTGGAGCTCGCCATCGCCCGCCAGGAGGGCGGCAAGCTCACCGCTCTGCCGACCAAGGAGTTCTACATCCCCGGTTCAGTGCTGCGCGCCACGGTCGATAACCGCCAGCCCCTGGCCTACGGCATGCCGCAGGAGGTCGACGTGTTCTTCGACCGCAGCCCGACCTTCCAGCTGAAGGCTGGGGCGTCCGGCGCCACGCCGGTGGCCTGGTTCAGCAGCGAGACCCCGCTGCGCAGCGGCTGGGCCGTGGGCCAGGAACGGCTCGACGACACGATCGGCATCCTCGACATCGACATGGGCGAGGGAAAGCTGTTCGTCATGGGTCCGGAAGTGACCCAGAGGGCGCAGTCCTACGGAACCTTCAAGTTCCTGTTCAACGGCCTGCTGTACGGACCGGCCAGCGCCGGCCAGTAACCACCCGACCCGGCAGCCTATCGCCGGCCAGGCGTCGGACCTTCGGGTCCGGCGCCTTTTCTTTGCGTCCAGCTCTGGCGACGATCTGAGCCCCGGCTGGCGCACCCATTGAAATGGGCCCCGATCTTGCGACCGGCGGTGACCCCAACAAGAAGGGCGCCGGTCTTGCGACCGGCGGTCACCCCAACAAGAAGGGCGCCGGTCTTGCGACCGGCGGTGACCCCAACAAGAAGGGCGCCGGTCTTGCGACCGGCGCCCGGGGGGGACCGCCTGGGACAGGCGGCGTGTGGAACCGGAGGAAGGGGACGACCTCCGGTTCCAACAGGGGTCAGAAGCGCTTGCGCACCCCCAAATAGTAGGCGCGGCCCATGACGTCGTAGTTCTGAGCGTCGCGGTTGCCTTCGGTGTCCCCGGCCTGGGGCGGCGCCTTGTCGAACAGATTGTTCACCCCGAAGCGCAGATCGGTGTCCCAGGGCAGGCTCACCCGGCCATTGAGGTCGAAGATGTCATAGGCCTTGACCCCCAGCGACGTGCTGGTCGGGGTGACCACCACGGCCGAGGCCTCCATCTCGCTGATGTGGCGCCAGCGCAGGCCGAGGCTGGCCGGTCCTCTGGAATAGGTGGCCGAGGTCACCGTCTTCCATTCGGGGTGCGCCTGACCGGCGTTGGTCTCCACCGCCGTGCCCCAGGTGCCGGCATAGTCGTAGGTCGGCGATTCCGGCAGGTTCTGGATCTTGAAGCTCTCCAGGTAGCCAATGGTGACATTGAGCGCCAAGCGACCGGAGTCGTCGCCCAGGCCCAGGTCCATCATGTCCAGCGTCCAGTCGAACTGCACATCGACGCCGCTGGTCTCGAACTGGCCGAGATTCAGCAGGGGCTGGACCGGATTCAGCGGCACGCCGCTGGCCGGGTTCCGCTGGATCAGCTGGCAGTAGTAGTTGTCCGGATCGAAGTTGGGGTTGTTGCCGCCTTCGTTGAAGCAGAAGCGGAAGGCGTTGCCCACCGGCAGGGTGCCGACGGCGTCGGTGACCTTGATGCTGTACCAGTCGATCGAGGCCGACATGCGGCTGAGCAGCGGGTTCTCGAAGGGCGACTGGACGACCGCACCGAAGGAATAGGTGTCGGCGGTCTCCTCCTCCAGGTCCGGATTGCCGCCGGTCAGGGCGAAGACCTGGGCGGTGCCCAGCTGGTAGCTGTCAATGATCGAGGCCGGCACGCCCTGGGTCAGGCAGAGGGCCTGCACCTGGGCGCCGCTGGCTCCTCGCCGGAAGGACGAGCGAACGTCGCAGGGGTCGCCATTGGTGTTGGTCGCCGACGCCGTGCCGATGGTCACCGAGCCGGTCGAGACCGGCGCAAAGAGTTCGCCGACGCTGGGCGCCCGGATGGCGCGGTTATAGCCGCCGCGCAGGCGAAGCCCCTCGACCACCGACCAGTCGAAGTCGGCCTTGTAGGTGTGGATCCCCCCCACCGAGGAATAGTCGGAGAAGCGGTAGCCCAGATCGAGGTTGAACTCGCGGATCATCGGCAGGTCGCGGAGGATCGGCACCAGCAGTTCGCCGAACAGCTCATAGGTGTCCACCGAACCGCCCGCATCACGCAGGACGCTGAAGCCCAGCACATCGGAGGTCCCATCGGGCTGGTTCAGCAGGCTGTCGGCCCGGAAGGTGTATTCGTTGGAGCGGTAGTCCGTGCCGACCGCAAAGCGGATCTCGCCGGCTGGAAGCTCGAACAGACCGCCCTGGATGCTGGCCTCCACCATGCGCTGCTCCAGCTCGTTCTGGTTCAGCGTGCGGCGCGACAGATAGTTTATGCACTCGTCCGACGGCGTCAGATTGCCGAAGGGGTTCCAGCCGCCGGCGCAGAGGTCGGCCCCCCCGGTGGGGCTGTTGAGCAGCCGGGCCGCGGCGCTGGCGCTGGCGCCGCCGGTCTGTTCGTTGTCGAACTTGGCCCGCGAGAACGAGGCGTAGGCGTCCCAGGTCCAGTCCCGCACCCCCACATCGCCGGAGAGGCCGCCGGTGAGCTGATAGACCGTGTAGCTGTACTTCTGCTCCCGCGGCCCCAGGATGTTCAGGGCCTTGTAGAAGGTGAAGGGCGCGCTGGCGTCCGGGCGCGAGGCCAGGATGGTGCGGAACTCCGACGGGATGAACGGATTGCTCGCCGGGACCGACAGGCCATAGACATTCGAGGCCAGGGTCGGGTTCGAGATCCCCAGGGACTCGTAGTCGGTGAAGGTGAACTGGACGAAGGACCGCAGGCTGTCGGTCAGGTCGTAGTCGATCTTCCCGAACACGGCGTACCGGTCCAGGTCCGACTGGATCGAAGAGCCGTCATAGCCGAAGTTCACCTGCTGCGAGGTGCCCGCGGCGTTAGAGTTGACGATATAGGCGCTGTTGGTTTCCGGATCGCGGAAGTTCTGCACCCGCACGCCGGCGGTGGAGAAGATGGTCTGATCGGTGTTGAACCCGATCTGTCCGGTATAGCGTCCCGCCGCATTGCCCGGCAGGGCGGCCAGGCCATACTGACCCACGAAGACGCTGTTGACGGCCGACTGGGTGGGCAGGTTGGCGCCGAACAGCACCGTGCCCTGAGGGATGGTCGACAGGCCCGGCGTGCTCTGGCGGAAGATGTAATAGTCGCGCGCGCTCTGCAGGGCGCGGTCGCGGTTGGTGTAGTCCACCGAAATCACCGCCCGACCGCGGCCCTCGTCAAAGGCCTGGCCGGCGGTGAGCGCAATCTTGAAGGACTCCCCGTCGCCCTTCTCGGTGACGCCATACTGGCTATCGATGACAATGCCGTCGAAGTTGCGCCGCAGGCGGAAGTTCACCACCCCGGCCGTGGCGTCCGAGCCATAGGCCGTCGAGGCGCCGCCGGTGATGATCTCGACATTCTCGATCAACGCCTCGGGAATGGTGTTCAGATCGACCGAGCCGTCAGGGTTCGAGGGCTGCAGGCGCCGCCCGTCCATCAGGATCAGGGTGCGCTTGGACCCCAGGCCGCGCAGCGAGGCGTAGGACTGGCCGCCGTTCAGGCCGGTGGAGGTCGAGCCGGTATTGCCCTGGCCGAATGAGCCCGAGAACTGCGGCATCTGCGACAGGGACTTCTCCACCGTCACCTGGCCGGTGGCCTCGATCGCCGCCTGGCCGACCGAGACGATCGGGCTGTTGGCCACATAGTCCTGCCGCACGATGCGCGAGCCGGTGACCACCACCTCTTCGATGGTGGCCGGTGCGGCCTCCTGGGCCTGGGCTGCGCCGGCGGCGTACAACGCCCCATAGGCGACGCCGCCCGCCATCAGCCACTTCAGAGATCTCGATTTCATGCGCCTGGCCTTCTTTTCTGGAGGGCGAGCCCCTCGCACGCCCGAGCCCAAGACGCAGGCCGGCGGGGTATCCGCAGGTTCGAGCTGTCGATTTTTCAGCAGCGGGCGACGCCTGGCGCCCCGCGCCTCATCTGCCCAGCGCAGGGTCAGCGGCGCCCCCTGGACAGGCGCCCAGGCCCGTTCGCACAATGGGCGCACGCACGCAGGCGGACATGTCCGCCGTCGGGCCTTTGTGTCGGGGAAGATGACAGCTCAGCCCACCGTCCCACAGCCGCTCTCCCTGGCCGCCCGCCAGGGGCTGGATGCGGCGCGCGCCCTGGGGCAGGCCGGCCGCCTAGATCGGAAGAGCACACGTCTGAACTCCAGTCACGTCGTAATCTCGTATGCCGTCTTCTGCTTGAAAAAAAAAAAAAAAACAACACTCGCAACTCGGAGATATTGCATCGCAGACAGACGAAGCGCTGACACGACACAGCGTC
>CALEOQ010000535.1 GCA_937910255.1 uncultured Caulobacteraceae bacterium
CAGACTCTGGGTCGTCTGGCTCGCGTGCACATAAGCGTACGTCAGCATGTCTTTTGTGTTTATTTTTTTTTTCAAGCAGAAGACGGCATACGAGATTACGACGTGACTGGAGTTCAGACGTGTGCTCTTCCGATCTGACCAGCTCCGCCCCGACGCCGCTGAGGCCATCGCCGCCCTTCGTCATCAGGGCCTGACGGTGGAAATCCTTTCCGGCGACCTGACCGGCCCCGTGGGGCGGGCCGCGGCCACCCTGGGGATCGGCGACTGGCGGGCCGGCCTGACGCCCGAGCAGAAGGCCGGCGCCATCGATGATCTGATCGCCCAGGGCCGCACGGTGCTGATGGTCGGCGACGGGCTCAACGACACCGCCGCCCTGGCCCGGGCCCATGCGGCCATGGCGCCGGGCACGGCCCTGGACGCCAGCCAGAACGCCGCCGATCTCGTGTTCTCCGGCGCGCGTCTCGGCGCGGTTCCGGACGCGATCCAGGTGGCGAGAGCCGCGCGGCGCCGCGCCCTGGAGAACTTCGGCTTCTCGGCCCTCTACAATCTCGCCGCCGCGCCCATGGCCATGCTGGGCCTGGTCAATCCCCTGGTGGCGGCCCTGGCCATGTCGGGCTCGTCGCTGATCGTCACGCTGAACGCCCTGCGGATGCACGGCGAGGGGCGCCGCTGATGGGCATCCTCCTGATCCTCGCGCCGATCTCGGTGCTGATCGGCCTTTCGGGCCTGGCGGCCTTCTGGTGGACCCTGCGCAGCGGCCAGTATGAGGACCCGGCCGGCGACGCTGCGCGCATCCTGATCGACGATTCCGACGACCTGATCAGCTGAGCCCGGCCAGCCCCCCTGGACCTGAGCCCTCGGGGCCGCCATGGTCGCGCCTGTTGGATAACGAGGTTCGAACATGCGCCAAGCCCTTATCGTCGTCGCCAGCGTGCTCGCCCTCGCCGGATGCTCGGCGGGTTCGGAGGAGCCCTTCGTCGGCTTCGGCGCCGATCCGAACATCCCTTCGCCTGAAAAGGATCTGTTGCCCCGGGTCAATCCGGCCAAGGCGGTGGGCTGGCCGGCAGGTGCGGCGCCGACGGCGCCTGAGGGCTTCGTCGTCACCCGGTTCGCCGGCGACCTCTCTCACCCCCGCTGGCTTCTGGTTCTGCCCAATGGCGATGTGCTGGTTTCGGAAGCCAGCTCCGAACCCAAGGACCCGGAGGGGCTGATGGATCGCATCGCCCAGCGGATCCAGGCCTATGCCGGCGCGCTGAAGCCCAGCCCCAACCGGATCATGCTGCTGCGCGACGCCGATGGCGACGGTCTGGCCGAAATGCGCGAGGTCTTTGCGTCCGGCCTCAACCGACCCCAGGGCATGGCTCTGGTGGGAGACACCCTCTACATCGCCAATACCGACGCCCTGGTCGCCACCCCCTATCGCGACGGCCAGCTGCGGATGGAGGGCATCCCACGCAAGGTCGTGGATCTGCCCGCCGGCCCCATCAACCACCATTGGGTCAAGAACGTCGTCGCCGCCCCTGATGGCCAGCGGCTGTTCGTGACCTCCGGCTCCAACTCCAACATCGCCGAGAACGGCATGGCGGCCGAGGAGAACCGGGCGGCGATCCTGGCCGTCGATCCCACAGCCGGTACGGTGAAACTCTATGCGTCGGGTCTGCGCAATCCCAATGGCATGGCCTATGAGCCCACCACGGGCGCGCTCTGGACCGCGGTCAATGAGCGCGACATGCTGGGCGACGATCTGGTCCCCGACTACATGACCCGGGTGCGGGAGGGCGGCTTCTACGGCTGGCCCTATTCCTATTTCGGCGATCACGTAGACGAGCGGGTCGAGCCCCAGCGCCCGGACCTGGTGGACCGCGCCATCACGCCCGACTACGCCCTTGGCCCCCACACCGCGTCCCTGGGCCTGACCTTCTATACCGGCGAGGCCTTCCCCGAAGCCTATCGGGGCGGGGTGTTCGTCGGCCAGCACGGCTCATGGAACCGCAAGCCGCTGAGCGGCTATCGCGTGGTGTTCGTGCCCTTCGCCGGCGGCATGCCCCAAGGCGAGCCCCAGGCCTTCCTGACCGGCTTCCTCAATGGGCGCGGCCAGGCCATGGGGCGGCCAGTGGATGTGGCCGTCGACGGTCGCGGCGCCCTGCTGGTCACTGATGACGCCGGCGGCGCGGTCTGGCGGGTCGCGCCGGCCGCCGTATCGCCTCAGGCGGCGGCGCCGGCCCCCGTGCGGTGACCGGCCGGATCTGGCGCGCGCTCTGGATACAGCGACGCACCAGATCTTTCAGCGGATTGGGGCTAGCCCTGCGACTGGGGCCTACTGGAACCGGTATGTGAGCCCCAGCCCCCACATTCGGGGCGCCCCGGCGATGAAGGTCGGCAGGCCCAGGGAGTCTCCGGTGTTGCCGGCGTCGATGATGTAGCTCTCGTCGGTCACATTGTTGACGAAGGCTTCCAGGGTGAGCGGCATGGCGTCCGGGGTCCAGGACGCCCGGATGTTCAGGGTCCCGTAGGCGTCCTGACGCTCGTCCTGCAGGTTGTCGGCCACGAAGACCGAGGGCGGCTGCTGGAAGGCCGGCAGATCGTTGTTGTCGTCGAAGAAGATTTCCGACTGCCAGACATAGGTCGGCCGCAGGCTGAACAGGCCGCCCATCAGGTCGAACTCCCAATTGGCGCCCAGGCTGGCCATGTGGTCCGGCGACAGGCGGAAGCTGTTGTCGTCATAGGCGCCGCCGTCGAACCGGGCGTGGCTGTAGGCGTAGGTGCCATAGAGGGTCAGGCCCGGGGCGGCGGAGACCTCGGCCTGGCCTTCGAAACCATAGGCCTTGGCCTTGCCAGCGTTGGTGGTGACGAACAGGGTGCCCTGCTGCTCCACGGTCTGGAAGTTGTCGTAGTCGTAGTAATAGACCGAGCCGTCGAGGCGAACCCGGCCGCCCAGCTCGGCCTTGGCGCCGACCTCGTAGGAGTCGACGGTCTCGGCCTCGACCTGCGCGAAGCGCGTCGTGCCCTCAGGCGTGGCCGGACCGGCGGCCGACAGCACCTCGGGACGACGGCCCCGGGCGTAGGAGGCGTAGAGGTTGGCGTCGTCGCTCAGCGCGTAGCGGCCCACCAGGCGCCAGGTGAAGCCGTCGCTCTCCAGGTCCTGTTCGGTCAGCCCGCCATTGCCGGCGGTCGGCTGGAAGGTGAGCCCGAACAGCGGCAGCTGACTGGCCGGGATCTGCTGCACGAACGGTGAGGCGAGCGCGCCCAGGATGGCCTGGGCCTGACCGATGGCCTGGGGCGTGCCGGCTGCGGCGAGCTGGGCCGCGCCGATGGCGCCGCCGAGCACGCTGCGTCCGCCGACCACGCGGGAGGAAAAGCCGGTGGTCTTGTCGTCGCGGGTGTAGCGCAGGCCGGCCGACAGCTCGAGCCGGTCGGTGACATCAAAGGTCACGTCGCCGAACACGTCATAGGAGGTCAGTTCGCTGGTGTTGGTCGCCTCCTCCACATGGTTGGAGCGGAGGTTGGACGCGATGGCGGCGGCCTGGGCGGGCGACAGCAGCACATTGCCGCCGCTCAGCTGGCCCACCAGCCCCTGGATCAGGGGACCGGTGAAGGCGGTGGCGCCGAACAGGGCGGCCGGAGCCGGCGTGGTGGACGGCAGGCCGGTGCCCGCCAAGCCGCCGTTGAGCTGCCCGGTCAGGACGGCCAGGCCCATGCGCTCGTCGAACTGCAGCGGCAGGCGCTGACGGCCGTCGTCGCGGAACACGCCGGCGCCCACAAAGCCGCGAACCCGACCGCCCTGGTCGAAGTTGATGCGGACTTCCTGGCTGAACTGCTCGCCGATGGCGTCATTCAGGCCCGTCAGAATCGGCAGGGAAACGCCGTCGGGATCATAGACCTCCTCGGACTCGAAGCGGCGGGCCGCCGTGGTCGAGGTCAGGGTGACCGCGTCGCTGAGTTCGATGGTCGCCAGGCCGGTCACGCCCCAGACCGTGCGATCGACGCCCAGGGACATGCCGCCCTGGAAGTTGGCCGGCGCCGCCAGGGCTGCGGCGTCCCACGGATCGCGGGAGGCCAGGACCTGGCCCGTCGTCGGATCGGTCGGGGAAAAGCCGCCGGACTTGAAGGCCGTGCCGGCGGCCTTGTCTTCCTGGTAGTTGACGATGAAGTCGAAGTTCACCCGATCGGACGGGTTCAGGTTGAAGGCCAGGCGCCCGGCCACGGTGTCCACCGACTGGAAGTCTTCGCCGCCCAGGGCGTTCTCCACATAGCCGTCCCGCTGGCGGATGCGGCCCGAGAAGCGGATCGCCGCGGCGTCGGTCATGGGAATGTTCACCGCGCCCTCGGCCATGCGGTAGCCGTAGTCGCCGCCCTGGCCGGTCAGATAGCCCTCGAACACGCCCGGCTGCGCCTTGCGCTGGATGATGTTGACGCCGCCGATCAGGGCGCCGCGGCCAAACAGGGTCGACTGCGGCCCCTTGGCCACCTCCACCCGCTCCAGGTCGAACAGCTCCACATAGGAGCCCTGGGCCTTGGAGATCGACACCCCGTCCTGGAACACCGAGACGCGGGCCTCGGCCGAGGCGTCGGTGGAGTCCGAGGTGATGCCGCGCATCACGAAGCCGGGATTGTTGGGCGACTGGTCCTGGACCTCGAAGCCCGGCGTATAGGCCGACAGGTCGGCGAAGTCCTGGACGCCCAGGTCGTTCAGACGTTCGCCGCCGAACGCCGTCAGGGCCAGCGGCACGTCCAGGGACTGCTGCTCGCGCTTCTGGGCGGTGACAACGATCTCTTCGAGGAGGGTGGCGTCCTGGGCCTGGGCGGCGCTGGCCGCGCCCAGGGCGAACAGGCTCGCAGCGGCCAACAGCCGCGCGGTGGAATTGGTCATGTCGATCCCCTGTGATCTTGAAGAACACGAGAGTCGCGATGGGAGGATCGCGCTCACTTCAGCGCCCTGCCTGGGTTCGGCGACAAATCCATGAAGGTTGGCCAGCCCGCGCGCCGCCCACCGCACAAGACGGCGAATTGTGGCCAAGACGCCGCAATCTGGAGCGTGCGGCGCCGCTTGGTCCAGCGCGCTCCAGACCGCCGTTAGCCGAAGGTCTTTCTCAGGCGAACAAAGACCGCGCGGCCATATTCGAGGTCGCGCACATCGGTATAGGCCAGGCGGTCATCGGACCTGGGACCGATATAGACCTCGCGGATGCGCTGCACATTCCGCGCGCCGAGGTTCTGCACCTCCACCCTAAGGATGATGTCCCGGCGCGGCTTGTACTCGGCGAACGCCACCACCCAGATCCCGGCCTTTCGGGTCTCGATCTCGCTCAGGCGGTAATAGCTCTCGCGATAGCCCCCGGTGGCGTCGATCCCCCAGTTGGCCTGCAGCCCCGGCAGGTCGTGGGTGAAGTGGGCCTCCCACTCCACCGGGCGCAGGCCGGAAATCTCGCGGCTCCCGCCCAGCACCGGATCATCCACCTCCGAGCGCCGCCAGGTCCCCTGCCCCTTCAACTGCCCGCCGCGCAGGCCCAGGCGGTCCAGCGGCAGGGTGAGATTGAGGACCGCCTCGTCCTTGGTCCCATCCCCCAGATTGCCCGGAGCGTCGGCCACCGCCACGCCGCCGGCAAACAACGGCGCCCGGTCGATCACGTCGGTCAGGGCGGCGCGGCGCACGGTCGCCACCAGGACGGCCCCGCCATCAAAGCGCTGCTCGAAGGTCGCCTCGCCCACCCAGGCCTGCTGCGGGCTGAGGTCGGGATTACCGGCCAGGACCGCGCCGGTGCTGACCGCCGAGGACGCGGCGACGAAATCGTCGAAGTTCAGCTGGCCCACCTCGCGCTCCAGGCGGAGCCGCACCTGCCGGCCGCCGCCCGGCGACCAGGCCACCGCCAGCCGCGGCTTGGTGAAGTTCAGCGACTTCTCCAGCACCACGTCGCCTTCCGACGAGATGGAGGAGGTCTCCTGACGCAGGCCCGCCTCGACGCTCAGCCGCGGGTTGGCCCGCCAGGTGAGGGTGGCGAAGGCCTCTCCGCGGGTCTCCTCCACCTCGACATCAGCGGCCGGCAGGGGCACCACAGCGCCATTGAGGGTGAAGGCGGTCTGGCTCTCCAGCCGGTTCAGCGCGCCCTCCGCCCCGGCCTCGACGGTCAAGGCCGGGCTGATGGTGTGGCGCAGGGTGAGCCGGCCGACGGTCTCGGTGACGGCCTTGTCCAGGTCGAAATCCCGGCGCAGCCCCGGCGCCTCGAAGTCGGCCAGGGTCTCGACCTCGTTCCACTGCTGAAAGGCGATGGCCTCCAGGGAGGTCTGCGCCCCGACTGGCCGAGCGTATCGCGCGCCCAGCTCCCGCTGCAGCCGGACACTGGTGTAATACTCATACTCCCGGCCCGCCGGGCTGATCCGGTCGGTGATCTCGCCGCTGGCCGGGGTGCGCATATAGGCGCCGTTGAGCCGCAGGCGACCGTCCGCCAGGGGCGTTTCGAAGGCCCCCGTGGTCCAGGCGCGCAGGCCGCCGGCGTCGGCGTCCACCAGCGAGGCGATCAGCACTTCGCCGCCCGGGCCAAACCGGGTGCGCGGGCCGTCGCCCAGGGCGTCGTCCGGGCCCTTGCCATAGACCAGGGAGGCTTCGAACCGCCGACCCCGCCACTCGGCCTGGCTTTCGGCCCGCAGGCTGGTCAGCACCCGGCCGTCATTGATGAAATGGGCCGAGGTCATCACCGCGCCGCGGACCCCGTCGGTGCGGTTGCGCACCACATTGGCGATCACCGAGCGGCCTTGCATGTCGATGCCTGGCGCACCGCCGCGGATCAGCTCGATCCGCGCCACGGCCGCGGCCGGAATGCGCTTGAGCAGTTCGTCCAGGGCGTCGTTCTTGGAGACCGGCGGCTGGCCGTCGATCAGCACATTTCCGCCGGCCCCCGCCAGGCCGCGCACGGTCGCCCCCTTGTCGAAGGCGAAGCCCGGCAGGCGCAGGATCATGTCATAGGCGGTGTCGGGGGCCGCCTCGGCGAAATGACTGGGCGGATAGGCGATCACCGCCCGCTCCGCCGCGGCCGGCGCAGCGACCACCTCTGGCGCAGGCTGAGCCGCCGTGGCGACCGCGCTTGCGGCCACGATTGTCAGGATCATGTCCTGTCCCCTCCCCGGGCTGTCTTATTGTTTTTTGACAGCTTGGCCGGAATCTAGGGGCGGGACCAGCGCGTTCAGTTGGCGGGGCCGCCAGAGGCCTAGGTCTCGATTTCGAAATAGGCGCGTTCGCCGCCCTCGGTGTGGGCGACCATCAGGATGCGGATGTCGGAGCCTTCGGCCAGCTTCAGGGTCAGGCGACCATGGCGGAAGGCGTCGCGCATGAGGTCAGGGGAGCCGATCAGCTCGCCCTTGCCGATCTTCATCTTCTCGTCGCTGCGGATCTCATAGCCCACCTTCTCGATCACGCCGGCGTACATCACCAAACCATCGTCGACGGTCGTTCGGGAAAGCTTCATGGGCGCTGGAACTCCGGTTGCCGCGGCCGGCGAAAAATTTGCCATCGCGGCCTAGGGAACGCGCGGGCGACGCCGACGTTCCGCTGGATTCGCCCGAGCGCCATCGGGCGCCGGTGCGCGACCCTGCCAAGAGGCGGAATCGCGCACCTGAGCCTGAGCCCTGCTAGAGCCGTTCGACGATCGTCACATTGGCCATGCCGCCGCCTTCGCACATGGTCTGCAGGCCATAGCGCTTGTTCCGCGCCTTCAGGCCGTGGACCAGGGTGGTCATCAGCTTGGTGCCCGAGGCGCCCAGGGGGTGGCCGAGCGCGATGGCGCCGCCATTGACGTTCATGTTTTCCGGGTTGGCGCCGGTGGCCTTGAGCCAAGCCACGGGCACTGAAGCGAAGGCCTCATTGACCTCGAACAGATCGATGTCGTCGATCTTCATGCCGGCCTTTTCCAGGGCCCGCTGGGTGGCGGGCAGCGGGGCTTCCAGCATGATCACCGGATCGTGGCCCATCACCGACAGGTGGTGGATACGGGCCAGCGGCGTCAGGCCGAACTCCTTCAGGGCCTTTTCCGACACGATCATCACACCCGAGGCGCCGTCGCAGATCTGGCTGGAGGTGGCCGCCGTGATGGCGCCGCCCTCGACCAGCAGCTTTACGCCGCGGATGCCGTCGAGGCTGGCGTCGAAGCGGATGCCCTCATCGACCGTATGCTCGCTCTCGGCGCCGGCTTCGTCCTTCACCTTCAGGGCGACGATTTCGTCCTTGAACGCGCCGGCCTGGGTGGCGGCGATGGCCCGCTGGTGGCTGTGATAGGCGTACTCGTCCAGCTGGTCCTTGGTCAGGCCATACTTCTTGGCCATCATCTCGGCGCCCATGAACTGGGAGAACTGGATGTTGGGATAGCGCTCCTCCATCCGCGGGCTCTTGTACTGGCCCATGCCGGCCTTGGCGGCGAGCGCGGCCGAGGAACCCATGGGCACGCGGGTCATGCTCTCGACGCCCGCGGCGATCACCACGTCCTGGGTGCCGCTCATCACCGCCTGGGCGGCGAACTGCAGGGCCTGTTGCGAGGAGCCGCACTGGCGGTCGATGGAGGTGCCGGGCACGCTTTCGGGCAGCTTGGAGGCCATGACGGCGTTGCGCGCCACATTGATGGACTGCTCGCCCACCTGCATGACGCAGCCCATGATCACGTCCTCGACGCGGGCCGGGTCCATGCCCGTGCGATCGACGAGTTCGTTGAGCACGACGGCGCCCAGATCCACCGGATGCCAGTCTTTCAGCTTGCCGTTCTTGCGACCGCCGGCCGTCCGCGCGGCCGCGACGATATAGGCTTCGCCCATTGTTCCGCTCCCTGGTTCAGCGCCCTGTGGCGCATCGTTGAGGGACTCTAGGCAGGCGCCGCGAGGTAAGCCAACTGGCCTCTTTCGCGTGTCAGAGCGGCAGGACCGCGCCCGGCTGCGCCGCGTCCAGCCGGAAGGTGGCCGGCAGCACGCGCTCATGCGGGGTCTGCAGCTTCAGGGCCTTGGCGCCGCGGGCCAGGACGAGCTTGCCGAGATTGGTCGGTCCCGCGCCATCGGCCAGCCGCGGCGCCATGCCCGCGCGGCGGCGCAACACGCCGTTGGCGTAGATCACATTGGCGCGCAGCAGGGCCTTGGGCGTCATGAACTCCATGGACAGGGAGACATTCAGCATCGGTCCGTTCTCGATCCGGTGCGGCGCATTCTGGGCCCAGGTGGCCATGCGGCCCGGCGTGAGCTCGATCTGTTCGGCGCCGGCGTCCCAGGCGGGATCGAAGGCGAACTGCTCGGCGCTCTCGCGCAGCACGATGCGCTCCAGGGCCTCGTCCCCCACGAAAGGCGCCTTGGGGGGATAGACCCAGACCCGCTTGGTGCCCCGCACCTGCCAGAGCGACACCAGGGGCACGTCCAGATGGTAGAAGACCTGGGCGTTGGCCGAGGAGATCAGCACGCCGAGATCGCGCTTGAAGGTCCTCAGACCCGGCGCCATCGCTTCCTTCTCGGCGAACACCTCGTCCGCCAGGTCGGCATAGGGTTGGAGATGGAGGTTGGCCTCGCGGAGGTTCAGCCAGATTCGGCCGGCCATGGCGCCCTCCAGCAGTTGAGCGCCCGAAAGTCCGTCGGCCGAGCCCTTCCGCCAGGTGGTCCAGTCCCGGGGATCCTCGCCCATGGTGAAGACGCCGAGCCGGCTGCGGGGATAGGCCTCAAGCGCCTGCGCCAACCCCTCATCGCTGAACAGCGGCCGCTCATGCAGGTTGTGCGCGAACGACAGGGTCTGCTTGCCGAAGGCCTTGGCCTTCTCCGGGGTCCAGTCCTGGATGATCATGGATCTTCTTCCCGTCAGACGGCGCTTCGGCCGTAGAATTCGATCTTGAAAGGTCCCCACCACAGGGTCTTGCCCAGGCCGCGGGCGGCGCGGTCCAGGGTGGCGGCGAAGCTGGGGGCGCGGGCGATCCACTTCAGCCCGGCCAGCAGGCCAAAGACGCTGGCCTGGACCAGGCCCTGGGCCATCCAGAAGGCGAGGCCGGCCCAGTTGGGGGGATCGGCCGCGGCGCAGGCGGCCGAGGGGCCCTGGCCATAGGCGAAGGCGCGGCGGATCGTGTAGTCGAGCGTCAGTCGCGCCGGGACCGGGTCTTCCCAGACAAAGGCCTCGGCGGCCCAGGCGAAACGCGCGCCGTCGGCCTTCATCTGACCAAACAGCAGGTCGTCCTCGCCGCCGATATGGTTGCGCACCGCCGAGAAGGGCTGCTTCGGATCACGCAGCGCGGCCCGGCGCAGCAGGCTGTTGCCACAGCCGTAATAGTCCTCGATCACGCCCGTTTCCGCCGGCCCAAGGCGGGAGAAGAAGGTCTCCAGATAGGCCCGGTGCGCACGAACATCGGCCGGCGCCCGCCCCCGGACGGGACCAAACACCACATCGGCGTCGAAGCGCGCCTGAACCGCCAGGAGCTCGGCCAGCCACCCGGCCGGCGCCTCCTCGTCATCGTCGAGAAAGGCGATGAAGTCCCCGCTCGCCTTGGCCAGGGCGGCGTTACGGGCGTTGGCGACGCCAGGTTCGGGCTCGTGCACATAGATGACGGGAAAGGTCGCCTCGGCCGCCAGGGCTCGGACGCTGGCCTCCGCCGAGGGTGACTGGTCGTTGTCCACCACAACCAGCTCCAGCCACGCCGGATCGACGCCCCGTTGCCCGAGGATAGACCGGGCCGCGGTCATCAGCCCAGCCGGACGTCTCTGGGTTGGAATGACGATGCTGACCCGATCGGACATGACAGACCTCAACCTTCGCTCGCCGCCCCGCTGCGTCGCCCCTTGCTGGCGACCGCGGCGGCCATGCCGCGCACGCGGCCGCAGATCGGAAGAGCACACGTCTGAACTCCAGTCACGTCGTAAGCTCGCATGCCGTCTTCCGCCTGAAA
>CALEOQ010000536.1 GCA_937910255.1 uncultured Caulobacteraceae bacterium
GGGCGGCTGGCCCAGGACCGCAGCCTGCCGGGCTTTGGCCACACCCTCTATCCCGAGGGCGACCCCCGCGCCCAGGCGCTGCTGGCGCGTTTCGAGCCGCCAGCCGATCTGGCGGCCCTGCGCCGGGCGGTCGAGGGGGCCACGGGCCAGGCGCCCAATGTGGATTTCGCCCTGGTGGCCCTGGCTGAAGTCCTGAACCTGCCGAAAGACGCGCCCTTCGCCCTGTTCGCGGTGGCCCGCTGCGCCGGCTGGATCGCCCACGCCATCGAGCAGGCGCAGACCGGCGGCCTGATCCGGCCGCGGGCGCGCTATGCCGGGTTGACGCCGATCGCCGGGGCTTCCGGGGCTTCGGCGAACTGACCGCCCTTGCGATAGCGGTAGAGGTAGGTCCCCAGCACCGATTCCACCGCCGTGGGCCGCACCCCCAGGGCCTCGAGCCCCGGCAGGGCGGGATCGGCGACATTGTCGACCCGCAGTTGCTCGACCTGATCGACGGTCAGCGGCGGGGCGATGGGCGTCATGGCCAGCAGGCCGCACACCTTGCCGATCATCCGGGCGACCGGGAAGGGCAGGGGGACCAGGAAGCGACGGCGCTGGGTCTGGCTCAGCACCATCTCCAGAATCTGGCGGAAGGTAAGGACCGCAGGGCCGCCCAGCTCATAGGTCTTGCCGGCCGCATGGGGGTCGGCCACGGCGGCGGCCACCGCGCGGGCCACATCGCCCACATAGACCGGCTGGAAGCGGGTCTTGCCGCCGCCGATCAGCGGCAGGGCGGGCGACAGGACGGCCATGGCGGCGAAGCGGTTGAAGAAATCGTCCTCGGGGCCAAAGACGATCGAGGGCCGCAGGATCACCGCCTCGGGCAGGATCTCGCGCACGGCGGCCTCGCCCTCAGCCTTGGTGCGGGCGTATTTCGACGCGCCGTCCGGATCGGCGCCGATGGCTGAAATCTGCACCATGCGCCGCACGCCGGCCTCGCGGGCGGCCTGGGCCACGTGGCGCGCGCCCATGGTGTGCAGGGTCATGAACTTCTGGCGGCCGCTCTCGTAGAGCACGCCCACCAGATTGACGCAGACCTGAGCGCCGTCCAGCGCTCGGGCGACCGAGGCGGCGTTGCGGATATTGGCCTGCACCACCTGGATCTGGCCCACATCGCCAAGCAGCAGCAGGTCATGGGCCCGCGCCGGCTGGCGCACGGCGACCCGCACCCGATATCCGGCCCGGGCCAGCGCCCGCACCACCTGACTTCCGACAAAGCCCGAACCGCCGAAGACGGTGACGAGATCCTGCATGGCCCGGCCCGTTGTTTTCCAATGTTCCTGAGCGCCCGGATAGACGATGCCGTCCCCTGCCGCAATGCGACTTGCGCGATGTGTGAAAAGGTCCGTTGACGCCCGTCTGGCTTTTCCTTAGTAGTCCCGCCTCCCGATCCGACGGACCGGGCCCAGGTGGCGGAATTGGTAGACGCGCTGGCTTCAGGTGCCAGTGGCTTAACGGCCGTGGAGGTTCGAGTCCTCTCCTGGGCACCACCCCTCTCTCAAGGTCCATCCGGGGGTGGTCGCCCTTCTTTCCCCCGCAGGACGCCCGAAAGCCGCGGTGAGGTCCGCGCCATAAGCGGAGCAAGCGGTCTTGGCCAACTTTCTTCACAAGGGCGATCTGCCCGACGGTCTGTTCCAGGGCGTAGACGCCGTGGCGGTGGATTCCGAAACCATGGGCCTGCGCCTGGGGCGCGACCCGCTCTGCGTGGTGCAGATCTCGGCCGGGGACGGCGACGCCCATCTCGTGCAGCTCGATCGGGCCACCTATGACGCGCCGAATCTCAAGGCCCTGCTGACCCATCCGGCGATCACCAAGATTTTTCACTTCGGGCGGTTCGACATCGCCATGTTCCATCTCCATCTGGGGGTGATGACCACGCCCGTCTACTGCACCAAGATCGCCTCCAAGCTGGCCCGGACCTATACCGACCGGCACGGACTGAAGGACGTGACCCGCGAGATGGTCGGCGTCGACCTCTCCAAGGCCCAGCAGAGCTCGGACTGGGGCCAGGCCAACCTCTCCGAGGAGCAGGTGGCCTATGCCGCCTCCGACGTCCTGCACCTCCATGCGGTGCGCGCCCGGCTGGACGCCATGCTGGCCCGGGAGGGGCGCGACGCCCTGGCGCGGGCCTGTTTCGAATTCCTCCCCCATCGGGCCGTCCTCGACGTGGCCGGGTGGGAGGACTCCGACATCTTCGCCCATAGCTGAGGCCCCGGTGAGCGCCCTGGCATATGAGGCCCGCGGGCCGGCGTCGGCCCTGGCCATGGCCAGATGGCGGCGCCGTTCGCGGCTGATCCGCCAGCTTCGGGTGCTGCTGCCGGTGCTGATCGCCGCCATCGTGCTCAGCCTGGTGGGCCTGGTGGTCTATCGCAGCGTCGTGGGCCAGGCGGCCAGGCCGGTGGAGGCCGAGGCGCCGATCCGCCTGGTGAATCCCCGCTTCCTGGGGCGCGACATCCAGGGACGTTCGTTCGTGATCACCGCGGCCAGCGCCGTGCGCGACGAGAACGACTATCAGCGGGTGGTGCTGGACCGGCCGGCCATGGTGGTGGACGGCGAGGGCCTCAGCCCCATGCGGCTCTCGGCCCGTTCAGGCGTCTTTCATGAAGGCGATGGGATTCTGCGGCTTCAGGGTGATGTCACCCTGAACGATCAGGCGGCGGCCTTCGACACGCCAAGCGCGGTGTTCAACACCGCCACCGGCGTGCTGGAAGGCGAGGGACTGATCACCGGCGCCGGTCCGCTTGGCGAAATCCGTGCTAGGTCCTATGGCGTTTACGACAAGGGCGAGCGCATGGTCTTCAAGGGCGGCGTAACCGGCCGGATCACCCCGAACTCGCCGCGATGATGCGAATATGAGGCGTCTGAAGATGAAGTTTCCTCACGCACCCGGCGCCCGGACCCGCTTTCCGGCGATCCTGGCCGCGGGCCTGATCCTGGGTCTGGCTGCGGCGCCGGCCCAGGCGCAGCTGGCCAGCGGCTCCAACGCCCCCGTCGACATCACCGCCGACGAACTTGAAGTGGTCAACGCCGACTGCCTGGCCATCTGGCGCGGGTCGGCCGAGGCCCTGCAGGACGGCTCGCGCCTGCGGGCCGACGTCCTGCGCATCCGCTATGCGCCGGGCCGGGCGGGCGCCACCTCCGGCGACGCCAACTGCGGCGACCTGCAGGGCATGGAGGCGCAAGGGTCGGTCTTCTACGTCACGCCCCAGCAGCGGGTACGGTCCAATGCGGCGGTCTATGACGCGGCCGCCGACACCATCACCATGACCGGCGACGTGGTCGCCGCCCAGGGGCAGAACGTGCTGCGCGGCGAGCGCCTGGTGATCCAGGTGTCCACCGGCCAGGCCCGGATGGAGACCAGCGCCCGCGGCGCGGGCTCGACCGGCCGGGTGCGCGGCGTCTTCTATCCCAATGCGTCGCAGGGCCAGCCTGCCGCCAAGCGCTAGGAGATTTGCGTGCTGGACAAGACGATGGCGGGCGAGGCCCCCCTGGCGACCCTGGGCGAGGGCCTGGTGGTCGACAATATCGGCAAGTCCTATCGCGGCCGCCCCGTGGTCAAGGGCGTCTCCCTGCGCCTGGCGCGGGGCGAGGTGGCCGGCCTGCTGGGTCCCAATGGGGCGGGCAAGACCACCTGCTTCTACATGATCACCGGCCTGATCGCCGCCGACTACGGCGCCATCTATCTGGACGGCGAGAACATCACCAGCCAGCCCATGTACCAGCGCGCCCGGATGGGCCTGGGCTATCTGCCGCAGGAGACCTCGATCTTCCGCGGCATGACCGTGGCCCAGAACGTCATGGCCGTGGTCGAGCTGCGCGAGCGGGACGGGGCCAAGGCCCGCGCCACCGTTAACCAGCTGCTGGAAGAGCTGCACATCGAGCACCTGCGCGACGCCCCGGCCATCTCGCTGTCCGGCGGCGAGCGGCGTCGGGTGGAGATCGCCCGGGCCTTGGCCAGCGAGCCGTCCTTCATGCTGCTGGATGAGCCCTTCGCCGGGATCGATCCCCTGGCCATCGCCGACATCCGCGAGGTGATCACCTATCTGAAGGCCCGCGGCATCGGCATCCTGATCACCGACCACAATGTCCGCGAGACCCTGGACATCATCGACCGGGCCGCGATCATCCATGCGGGCGAGCTGCTGTTCGAAGGCTCGCCGTCCGAGATCATCGACAATCCCGAGGTCCGCCGCGTCTATCTGGGCGACCGCTTCGGGGGCTAGGGCCGGCGGCCGGCATCGCCCCGATACCGTCACCCTGGGCCTTGCGCCCAGGATCCCCTCGCGCAGCTTGCGCCTGCCCTCGACAGGGACCCCCGGGACGAGCCCGAGGGCGACGAGCATGAGAGGCCCTGCGTCCTTCGAAGCTCGCCTTGCTCGCACCTCAGGATGAGGGCGGGGCAGGGCGGGAGTACCGTCAAGTACGACTTTCGGACGCCTGCGGCGCGTGAGGCGGCCGCGTCTGCGCGCCCCCCCAACACCGTCATCCTGGGCCTTGTGCCCAGGATCCCTCGCGCAGCTTGCGCCCGCCCTCGACAGGGACCCTCGGGACGAGCCCGAGGGCGACGAGCATGAGAGGCACTGCGTCCTTCGTGGCTCGCCTTGCTCGGAGCTCAGATCCCGGCCAGAGCCTGGTCCAGGTCGGCGATGATGTCGTCCACATGCTCCAGCCCCACCGAGAGCCGCACCACGTCGGGCCCGGCGCCGGCGGCCAGCTGGTCGGCCTCCTCCAGCTGGCGGTGGGTGGTCGAGGCCGGATGGATGATCAGGCTGCGGGTGTCGCCGATATTGGCCAGGTGCGAGAACAGCTTCACCGCGCCGACCAGCTTGACGCCGGCGGCGTAGCCATCCTTCAGCCCAAAGGTGAAGACCGCGCCGGCGCCCTTGGGGGCGTAGCGTTTGGCCCGCTCATGGCTGGGATCGCCGGCCAGGCCCGCATAGGAGACCCAGGCGACCTTGGGGTGGGCCTTGAGCCACTCAGCGACCCTCTTAGCGTTGGCGCAGTGGCGTTCCATCCGCAGGGCCAGGGTCTCGATCCCGGTGAGGATCATGAAGGCGTTGAACGGCGAGATGGCGGGGCCAAGGTCGCGCAGGCCCAGCGCCCGGCAGGCGACGGCGAAGGCCGCCGGTCCGAAGGCCTCGGTGAAGACCTTGCCGTGATAGCTGGGATTGGGGGCGCTCAGGTTGGGCCAGCGGCCGCCGGTCCAGTCGAACCTGCCGCCGTCGACGATGGCGCCGCCGATGGAATTGCCGTGACCGCCGAGGAACTTGGTCAGGGAATGGACGACGATGTCGGCGCCGTGATCCAGCGGCCGGCAGAGATAGGGGGTGGCGAGCGTGTTATCGACCACCAGGGGCACGCCCTTGGCGTGGGCGACCTCGGCGATGCCGGCGATGTCCATCACCACCCCGCCGGGATTGGCGATCGACTCGATGAACACCGCGCGGGTCTTGTCGTCGATGGCGCGGGCGAAGGCTTGCGGCTCCAGCTCTTCGACGAAGGTGACGCCCCAGCCCATGCGCTTGAAGCTCTGGCTGAGCTGGGTGATCGAGCCGCCATAGAGCTTGCGCGAGGCCACGATGTTGCAGCCCGGCTCCATCAGGGTGTGGAAGACCAGCAGCTGGGCCGCATGGCCGCTGGCCACCGCCAGGCCGGCCACCCCGCCCTCCAGGGTCGCCAGCCGCGCCTCCAGCACGCCGGCGGTGGGATTGCCCAGGCGCGAATAGATGTTGCCGGCGGCCTCCAGGTTGAACAGGGCCGCGGCGTGGTCGGAGTCGTCGAAGACATAGGAGGTGGTCTGGTAGATCGGGGTGACCCGGGCCTTGGTCACCGGATCAGGCGTGGCCCCGGCGTGGATGACCAGGGTTTCGGGGCGCAGGGCCGCATTGTCCGACATGGGCGTCTTCCCTTGTGAAGCGTTCTCGTTGGCCTTGCGCCTAGCACGACGGGGCGTCGGCGCCCAAGCCGGGACGCTTCGCCGCAGCTCATCTGCGGGCGGTTAACCAATCGGTGGGGGATGGCGGCCTAGCCTCTCCAGCAAGAAGCAGGCCAGGAGGGCTGAAACTTGGCGCTGAGCGCGCGACTCGAAGTCCGTCAGGGGCAGGGGCTGGTCATCACCCCTCAGCTGCAGCAGGCCATCAAGCTGCTGCAGCTGTCGAACCTTGAGCTGGAGGCCTATGTCGAGGGCGAGCTCGAGCGCAATCCCCTGCTGGCCCGGGACGAGGGCGAGCCGGAGCCTGCGCCGGAAGTTGCCGACAGCGCCGGTGAGGCCCGCGCCGAGGCGGCCCTGGACGAGGTCGCCGCAGGCTCCGCCCAGAGCGATCTGGATTCCGCCCATGACGAGGTTTCCCCCGGCGAGCGGGCCACCGGCGACGGGGCCGAAGCGGGCGAAGCCGGCGGCGCCATCGACTGGTCCAAGGCCGGCAAGGGGGGCAGCTTCGAAGGCGATGGGGACGGCCTCGACGGTCTGGCCGCTCACGAAAAGACTCTGGCCGAACATCTGCAGGACCAGGCCGCCCTGCTGGGCTTGACGGCCGCCCAGGCGGCCGTCGCCGCCGTCCTGATCGATGGCGTGGACGAGGGCGGCTATCTGCGCCTGGACCTGGCCGAGACCGCCGAACGCCTGGGTTGCGCGCTCGGCCTGGTGGAGAGCGTGCTGGGCCAGCTGCAGGGTCTGGAGCCCACCGGCGTGTTCGCCCGGGACGTGGCCGAGTGCCTGAGGCTGCAACTGATCGAGCGCGATCGCTGCGATCCGGCCATGTCGGCCCTGCTGGACAATCTCGATCTTCTGGCCCGCCGGGACATGGCCGGGCTGAAGCGCGCCTGCGCGGTGGACGACGAGGACCTGCGCGACATGCTGGCCGAGCTCAGGGCGCTGACGCCCCGGCCGGGCGCGGCCTTTGGCGGCGAGCCCAGCCAGCCGGTGGCGCCCGACGTCTTCGTCCGCGAAGGACCGGGAGGACTCTGGCTGGTGGAGCTCAACAGCGAGACCCTGCCCCGCCTGCTGGTGGACCAGCGCTATCACGCCCGGGTGTCCGGCGGCGCGCGCTCCGACCAGGAAAAGACCTTCGTCGCCGACTGTCTGGCCAACGCCAACTGGCTGGTCCGCAGCCTGGACCAGCGGGCCAAGACCATCCTCAAGGTCTCCAGCGAGATCGTCCGCCAGCAGGACGGCTTCCTGGCCTATGGGGTCGAGCACCTGCGGCCGCTGAACCTGAAGACCGTCGCCGAGGCCATCGGCATGCACGAGTCCACGGTCAGCCGGGTGACCTCCAACAAGTACATCGCCACCCCCCGGGGCCTGTTCGAGCTGAAGTTCTTCTTCACCTCCTCGATCGCCTCGTCCTCGGGCGGCGAGGCCCATTCGGCCGAGGCGGTCCGTCACCGCATCCGCCAGCTGATCGACGCCGAGGCGCAGGGGGCCGGCGTCCATTCCGACGACCAGATCGTCGAAATCCTGAAGACCGGCGGCGTCGACATCGCCCGCCGCACCGTGGCCAAGTACCGGGAAGCCATGCGGATTCCCTCCTCGGTGGAGCGCCGGCGGGCGATGAAGGAAGCCGTCTAGACCTCGCCCGCCCTCACCAGGGTCTCGGCGATCTGCACGGCGTTCAGCGCCGCGCCCTTCAGCAGCTGGTCGCCGGCGATGAACAGCGACAGGCTGCGGCCCGAGGGGTCCGACAGGTCGGTGCGGATCCGGCCCACCAGCACGTCGTCGGCGCCGGAGGCCTCGCCCGGCATGGGGAAGTGGTTGGCCTCGCGGTCGTCCACCACCCGCACGCCGGGCGCCTCGGCCAGCCAGGCGCGGGCCTCCTCGACGCTCACCGGCTCGGCGAACCGCACGGTCAGGGCCATGGCGTGGGCGCGGAGCACCGGCACCCGGATGCAGGTGAAGCTGGCCGGCAGGTCCGGGGCTGCGAGCAGCTTACGCAGCTCGGCCATCACCTTGAGCTCCTCGCCATTATAGCCGGTCTCGGGATCGATCTCGGCGTCATGGCTGAACAGGTTGAAGGCGTAGGGATGGGCCAGGACCTGGGGCGGGTAGGCCTCGCCGGCCAGGGCCGCGGCGGTGGAGTCCCGCAGCTCGGCCATGGCGGCGGCGCCGGCGCCAGAAGCCGCCTGATAGGTGGAGCCCACCAGCCGCACGATCAGCCGCCGGGCGTGCAGGGGCGCCAGGACCACCGCGGCGATGGCCGCCACGCAGTTGGGGTTGGCCACCAGCCGGCCGGGCGCGTCATCCAGCCGCCAGGCGTTGACCTCGGGCACCACCAGGGGGGTGGCGGCGTCCATGCGGAAGGCCGAGGAATTGTCCACCACCCAGGCGCCGGCGGCGACGGCGACCGGGCCATAGCGCCGCGACAGGCTGGCCCCGGCCGAGAAGAAGGCCACATCGACCCCCTCGAAGCTCGCCTCGTCCAGGGTCTGGACCGTCACCGGCGCGCCCTGGAACATCAGGATGCGGCCCGCCGAGCGCGCAGAGGCCAGCAGGCGGAGCTCGCCCACCGGAAAGGCGCGGCGCTCCAGACAGGCGATCAGCTCGGCCCCCACGGCGCCGGTGGCGCCGACAATGGCCACCGTCAGCGGGCGAGGCGCGCGGACCTTCGGCGCCGCCGGGCGGGCGAGGATCGAGGACAGGGATTGCGGCATGGGAGCCTCCGGAGTCTGGCCGGAGGGGGGCTGGCTTTCCTTGGCCGACCCCATCCTTCCGGCGGGGTCAAGCAGGGATCGTCAGTCGGCTGCGTCCAGCCACGACCAGACCCCTGCGCCCGCAAGCGCAGTGGTTTTAGTAATCATGGTCATGGTGGCCGAATGCCGCATGGATCGCCCGATAGGCCCTGGCGCAGGCCTTGTAAAGTGGCGGCTCTGCTGTGGGCGCATTGCCGGCCGGCGTCTCAGGCATCATAGGAGCGCCATGAGCCTGGCCGCGCCCACCCCCGAACGTCGCATGAGCCTCTCGGAGATCCTCACCGATCTCTGCGACGAGACCCATGCGGCCGAGACCTTGGGCGCGACCCTGCAGCGCTTTGGCCGCCGCTCGTTCGGGGTGCTGCTGTTCGTCTTCGCCGCGCCGAACATGCTGCCCCTGCCGCCGGGATCGTCCACCTTTCTCGGGGCGCCCCTGGTGCTGTTCACGCCGCAGCTGGCGGCCGGGGTGAAGACCCCCTGGCTGCCGGCCCGGCTGAAGGGCCAGGTGCTCGACATGGGCCAGCTGCGGGCGGTGTTCATGCGGCTGATCCCAAAGGTGGCGCAGGTGGAGCGGGTGTCTACGGCGCGGCTGACCTTCCTGTTCGGCCCGGTAGGCGACCGGGTGATCGGCGCGGTCTGCACGCTGCTGGCGCTGGTGCTGATGCTGCCCCTGCCGCTCGGCAACCTGCTGCCGGCCACCGCAATCAGCCTGTTTGGCCTGGCCCTGGTGCAGCGGGACGGCATTCTGGCCTTGGCCGGCTACGTCATGGCGGCGGTGAGCTTTACGGTTCTCGCCCTGGCCGCAGGCGTTATCCACAGGCTTCTGGCGACGGCGCTCGCCGCCTTCTGATGGACTTGACACCATCGGGCGGCAGGCGCGTTGATGTGGGTATGCAAGTCCAAGTCACCGGCAAACACGTCGATGTCGGAGAGGCCCTGCGTTTGCGGGTCACCGACGAACTCACCAGCAGCATTGGCAAATATATCGACCGCACGGGCGGCGGCGCCGATGTTGTCGTCAGTCGCGAGGGCTACACCTTCAAGGTGGACTGCGCCCTGACCCTGGCCACGGGGCAGCAGCTCCAGAGCCACGGCACCGGCACGGACGCGCACACCGCGTTCGACTCCGCCCTGCAGAAGATCGAGACCCGGGTCCGGCGCTATAAGCGCCGGCTGAAGGACCATCATCAGCAGGCCCTGGCCAAGCAGGCCGAGACCGCCTCCTATTTCGTGCTCCGGACGCCCGAAGGCGAGGACGAGTCCGATTGGGAGGACGGCCAGGACGGCGGCGCCTCGGATTCGGCCCCGGCCAGCATGGTCATCGCCGAGACCGAGAAGCCCATCCGCACCATGACCGTTTCCATGGCGGTCATGGACCTGGACTTGACGGGAACTCAAACAATCGTGTTTAGGAACGCCGCGCACGGCGGATTGTCCGTGGTATATCGCCGGCCCGACGGGAATATCGGCTGGATTGACCCCGAACGCACGAAGTCCGTGAACGGGAACGGAGCAGACGGCGCAGCCTGAGGCGGCGGCGCCATCTCCAGTTCTCTCAAAGATCGGCTTTCAGGTTCGGGATCCGTAAGAACAGGCCTTCCGAACCAAGCATGCAGATCGGCGACATCCTTGACCGCAGCGCCATCGCGCTGCGGGTCGGCGCGACCGACAAGCGACAGATTCTGGCTCACCTGGCCGAACTCGCCGGGCGACATTTTGCCCTGGACGCCGGTGTCGTGCTCGACGCCCTGGCCGAGCGGGAGCAGGCCGGATCGACGGGCATCGGCTATGGCGTGGCCGTGCCCCATGCGCGGATCGAGGGGCTCGACCGGATTCGCGGCGTCTTTCTGCGTCTGGATCATCCCGTCGCCTTCGACTCGGTGGATGACCAGCCCGCGGACCTGATCTTCGCCCTGCTGGCGCCCCCGGACGCGGGCACCGAACACCTGCGGGCCTTGGCCCGGGTGTAGATCGGAAGAGCACACGTCTGAACTCCAGTCACGTCGTAATCTCGTATGCCGTCGTCTGCTTGAAAAAAAAAAACAGATCGACTTCACGTGATCTTCGATGACATGATGGAAGAGTCTGCAGACCAACCCTCGCCATACCATCCGACTCGCCAT
>CALEOQ010000537.1 GCA_937910255.1 uncultured Caulobacteraceae bacterium
CGATCCCTGTGTCGTGGAGGGCGCGACGTTGGCCCTGCCGGTGGCGGCCTTCAGCGATCTGGCGGGCGAGCGGGCGCGCCTGACGAAGGAGATCGCCACCCGGGCCTCGGACGTGGCGCACACCGCCAAGAAGCTCGGCAACCCCGACTTCGTGGCCCGGGCGCCGGAAGAGGTGGTCGAGGAGAACCGCGAGCGGATGGCCGAGGCCGAGGCCGCCAAGGCCAAGCTCGAAGCCGCCCTGCAGCGTCTGGCCGGGGTCGGTTGAGCGTGCGGATCGCCACCGCCTCAGGCGGCGGCGATCCTGACCTTCGTCGTCGACCCCATGACCTGGGCTGCAAGCGCCAACAGGTCGCGGTGCGCTATGGGCTTGGACAACACGGCGTCCATGCCTGCGGCGAAACACTTGTCCTCGATCTCGAGCCCGGTCTGTGCGGTGAGGGCGACAATCGGCGTCTCGGCGTTAAGTGGGCAGCTCGCGCGAATGGCGCTGCATGCGGCCAGTCCATCCATCACCGGCATGTTTACGTCCATCAGGATCAGGTCGAAGGGCTCGGCCATCGCTCGCTCGATGGCGGTCTGGCCGTTGTCTGCCTCGACCGTAGAGATTTCGGGCCCAGCGAGGAAGAGTCGCACCAGTTCCCGATTGACCGGGTGGTCGTCGACGATCAGCACCCGGCCGGTCAGGCCGGGATCTGGACTGGCTTGGGCGGGCGGGGGCGCAGCCGAGGCGACCTCGGGCGGCGCCGAGGCGGCGGGAATCTCCAGCCAGAAGCAGGCGCCGGGCCGATCGTGACTTTCGGCGCCGATCTGCCCGCCCATCAACTCCACCAGTTCGCGGCAGATGGCCAAGCCAAGGCCTGAGCCGCCATGTCGGCGCGTGACACTGGAGTCGCCCTGCGCGAAGCGTTGGAAAAGCCGCTTGCGATGAGCGTCGGGTATGCCAGGCCCGCTGTCGATCACCTCAATGCGCATTCGCTCATCGCCGGCGTCGGCGTCGGCTTCGCTGAGGCGGATACGCACCGCACCCTGTTCGGTGAACTTGACCGCATTGCCAACCAGGTTCAATAGCACCTGGCGCAGGCGCAGACGATCCACCTTACGATCGGGATGCCGAAGCTCGTCGGTGATCTGCAGGGCGACGCCCTTTACCGAGGCCTGGACCGACAGGATGTCACGCACCTCTTGGGCGAGGGCGGGGATATGCGCCGGTTCGATCTCCAATTCGATATGGCCGGCCTCCAATTTGGAAACGTCCAGAATATCGTTGATCAGAGCCAGCAGGGCCTGGCCGGAAGTGGCGATGCGCGCCACGTGGTCGGTCGCCGCCTGCGGCATGTTCGGCGTCTGGGTCAGCAGGGCGGTGAAGCCCAGGATACTGGTTAGCGGCGTGCGCAGTTCATGGCTCATATTGGCCAGGAAGGCGGCCTTCGCCTCCACCGCCGCCTCCAGTCGCTTCTGAAGGGCGAGTTGAGCGGTGACGTCGCGGTAGACGCTCACCACCTCGGTGACCCGTCCCTCCATGTCCCGCACCAGACTTGAGGCGCCTTCCAGCCAAACGGTGTCCCCCGACCGGCTGAGCACGGGATAGGGAGACTGCATCACCTCGTCGGCCGGCGGGGCGTCGAACAGGCGGTCGAGCGCCCGCATTACAGCCTCCCGCGCCGTGGGCAGGACGAAATCCGTCAGGCTGCGCCCGACCACCTCGTCCGGGGCGTAGCCGAGCGCGCGGGTCGATGGCGATGCATAGGAGATCTGTCCGCTGCGCCCGACACGAACCAGAATGTCATGGCAGTGGTCGGAGAGCATCCGATAGCTCGCCTCGCTGTGGATGAGGCGGGCCTCGGTCTCGCGGTGAAGGGTCAATTCCCGCCGCAGGCGCAGAGCGTCCTCCACGGCGTCGGCGAGGGTGCGCAACTGCTGGCGCTGAGCGGCGGACATCGGCTGGCGCGGTGCGGTGTCCAAGATGCAGAGGGCGCCGATCGCTTCGCCTTCCGGGGCATGGATCACCGCCCCGGCATAGTAGCGCAACCCCATCTCGCCCGTGACCAGTGGATTGGTCGCCAACCCCGCGTGCCTTCGAACGTCCGCCACCTCGAACACCGCTTCACCCGCCGTCAAGGCGTGGGCGCAGAAGGACAAGGCGATGTCGGTGTGCGTCAGGTTAAGTCCCACCTGCGCCTTGAACCACTGTCTGTCCGCGTCGAGCAGAGTGAAGGCGCAGATCGGTGCGGCGAAAATCTGGGCTGTAAGCCCCACCAGGGAATCAAACGCCCCATCGGGCGCCGAATCGAGGATAGCCATCCGTTCCAGGGCGGCGAGACGGGCGGCGGTGGCGGGGTCCATGGAAAACGCTCCCAGATACTAGCCGCCTACGTTGGCGAAGCGTCCTTAAGGGCCTCTTGCAGACCCCTGCGGCCCGCCGCCGCAGCCCCGGCCTGATCGCCACGAACACATGTTTGCCTCCAGCCCCAGGTTATGCTTGTTCACTCACGACGACGCGGGGCCTGTGTGAGCCCTGCGCAAGCATTAGGAGAAAGCCCATGAACGAGGCCGCTCTGCCTCCCGGCTGGCCAGCCATGTCCATCGCCGACGCTCACGCCCTGCTGGGCGCGCCGGGCTCCCCGCTGGAGATCGAAGAGGTCACCGTCCGCGGCGTGACCATGAAGGCGTGG
>CALEOQ010000538.1 GCA_937910255.1 uncultured Caulobacteraceae bacterium
CGGCGCTGGCCGCATCCTGTTCGTCGAGGATGAGGACGCCGTGCGCGGCGTGGCCGCCCGGCTGCTGCGCGCCCGGGGCTATGAGGTGATCGAGGCCGCGTCCGGCGAAGAGGCCCTGGAGCTGGCCGAGCTGCATGCCGGCGAGATCGATCTGATGATCTCCGACGTGGTCATGCCCGGCATGCAGGGGCCTGACCTGCTCAAGCAGGCCCGCCAGTACCTGGCCGGGGCGCCGGTGATGTTCATCTCCGGCTATGCCGAGGCGGAGTTCTCGAACCTGCTGGAGGGGGAGACCAACATCTCCTTCCTGCCCAAGCCGATCGACATCAAGACCCTGGCTGAGCGGGTGAAGCAGGAGCTGCAAAAGGCGGCCTAGGGCGGGCCTGGCGCCCCGGCTCGCCGGTGCGTAACGGAACCGTCGCCGTCGCCCGCGGTTCCGACCTCTGCAATGGTTCGGCAGGAGGGGCTGGTGGAAACCTTACACGCGCTCATCGGCTCGCAGGGCGATGACATCACCTGGTGGCAGATGTCGCTGCGGGCGGCCCTGATATTTTTGTTGGGGATGCTCATGGTGCGCTTCGCCGCCACCCGGGCTTTCGGGAAATGGAGCGCCCTGGACATCATCCTGGCCGTGGTGGTCGGCTCGAATCTCAGCCGGGCCATGACCGGCAGCGCGCCCTTCCTGCCGACCATCGTCGCCACGACGGCGCTGCTCGGCCTCCACGCGGCCCTGGCCAGCGCCTCGGCGAGGTGGTCGTGGCTCAGCACCCTGACCAAGGGAAGCTCCGTGGCGCTGGTGAAGGATGGCGTCGCCGATGAAGAGGCCATGCGAAGGGCCGGCATCGGCGAGGGCGATATGCGGATGGCGCTCCGGGCGGCCGGCCTGGACGATCTTGAGGACGTCGAGTCCGCGGCGCTGGAGCGCAATGGCGACATCAATATCGCCGGACGTTGACGCCTCGCCTCCGCCGCCGGCTCAGAACAGCCCGACCACCCGCTCGAAGGAGTCGCCCAGGGCGCCGACGAAGGTCACCGCCGCCAGCAGCAGGGCGTTCCAGATCAGGGCCAGGATGATGACGCTGGCCGCCGCCGCGACCGCGCCCACCAGGCCAGCCACGCCGTCCCGCTCCAACAGGCCGAAGCCGAAGGCGGCGATGGCGAAGGAGGGCAGCATGTTGCCGAACGGGATCGGCAGGAAGACGATCACCGCCAGCGTCACGCAGACCGCGCCGATCAGCCGGTCGGCGACCCGTCCATAGAGGAAGCGCCAGCGCGGACGCAGGTGCCGCTCCAGGCGCTGGAGATGGGGGGCGAGCCGCACCGCCATGGTCTGGAATTCCGCCCGGCGCATGGACCGGTTCATCAGCGCCTTGGGCAGCCACAAGGTCGGCCGCCCGATCATCAGCTGGAAGGCGATGAAGATCAGAGGCGCGCCGAGGATGGCCGACACGCCGGGCGGCATGGGCAGGGCCAGGGGGGCTGCGAACACCGCCAGCAGGGCGCCGAAGGCCCGGTCGCCAAAGGCGTCGAGCACGTCGGCCACCGTCACCTTCGCCTCCTTGCGGGCGGCGAGGCCGGCGAGAATGTCGGAAAAGCGGTGGACGGCGTCGACCACGGTCGATCCTGCAGGCTGGGGTTGAGGCGTGGCGTTCAAATGGACGCCCTGGCGGGAAATTGCACCCCCTCAGCGAGAGGCGATGTTCGAAAAGCCGCGATTTGTGGCCCAGGGTCCACGCGGGTCGGAAGTCCCGCAGGGCTTCAGATGGCGGCGTGCTGTCCGAAGACGACGCCCACCAGCACGGCGGCGTAGTGAACGCCGGCGCCGCCCACCACGTGGCCGTGCCAGATGGCGCGGCGGAAGGGCAGTTTGCGCATCATGTAGAAGATGACGCCGATGCTGTAGACGACCCCGCCAATCGCCAGCAGCAGCAGAGACGACCGGGGCAGGGCGGCCATGAGCGGCCCCAGGGCTACGACGACCGCCCAACCCAGGGCCAGATAGATGACCACCCAGAGCTTGCGGTCCAGGCCGCTCAGGAACAGCTTGCCCGCGACGCCGAGCGCCGCGACGCCCCAGATCACCGCCGTCATGGCGATGGCCCAGGCCCCGCTGAGGCCGGCGACGGTGAACGGCGTGTAGGATCCGGCGATCATGATGAAAATGCCGGCGTGGTCCAGGCGCCGCAGTAGCGGCCGGTGGCGGGCCGGGGCGAAATTATAGGCTGTCGAACAGCCCAGCATCAGCAGCAGACCCGCCGAATAGATCACCACCGCCGTGGTCAGCACCGGCGAACCGCGCCAGATCGACAGGCCGACCAGAACGCCGCCGCCGATCAGGGCCGCGGTCAGGCCGATGATGTGCACACACAGGTCGGCGCACTTGGCCGAGGGGGTCGGATAGTGGCGCGGGGGCTTGGACGTCAGACTTGTCACGATACTCTTCCTTCACCCCCGCTTGTACGCGCCTGCGCGTCCGGGGCCTACCGCCCGGCGGCCTTAGCTGACGGGTTTGTCGCCATTGCGGCCCTGGCGCCTCACTCGACCCCCGCGACCGCCAGGATGGCCAGCAGGCCAACGGTCATGCCGCGGACGCTTTCCACAGGCTCGACATCGATCCACTCGTCCAGGGCATGGGCCCGCCCGCCGGCGCCGCCCGAGCCCATGGTGATGGCCGGCACGCCCAGGCTCATGGGAATATTGGAGTCGGTCGAAGACGCCGACAGACGGGGCTCGAAGCCCTGCCGCTCAATGGCCGCCACCACGCTGCGCACCAACAGGCTGTCGGGATCGGTCCCGCCGGCCGGCCGGTCGCCGATCACCAGGGGCTCGACGGTGATCTCGCCCTCGGCCACCGAGCGCGCCGCATTCTCCGCCGCAGCCGCCTCATCGAAGATCGCCAGCAGCTGGGCCTCCAGCTTCGCCAGTTCCTCGGGGCTCTCCGAGCGCATGTCGTATTCGGTATAGACCTCGGCCGGGATGGAGTTCACCGAGACGCCGCCGCCGGTGACGCTGGCCGAATAGGTGGTGCGCGGGGTCTGCGGAACCTCGATCTGATAGAGCCCCGCCGTCGCCTGGGCCATGGCGGCCATGGGATTGACGATCCCGAAGGCGCCATAGGAGTGGCCGCCCGGGCCGCGGAAGAAGGTCCGATAGCGCTTGGACCCCACCGCGCCCGTCACCACCCGCGAGGGATCGGAGCCGTCGAAGGAGAAGAAGGCGCTGACCCGGTCCTTATAGGCGCCTTCGGTGAACAGGTGGCGCACCCCGCGCAGATCGCCCGGGCCTTCCTCGCCCACGGTGCCGACGAACAGGATGTCCTTGTCCGTGGCGATCTGGGCGGCGTCCATGGCCCGGACATAGGCCAGCAGCACGGCGAGGGAGCGCGTGTCGTCGCCGACGCCGGGCGCCATGAGCCGCGTGCCTTCCCGGCGGACCTTCACATCGGTGTCGGCGGGAAACACCGTGTCGAGGTGGGCCGAGACCACGACAACCGGGCCGCCGGCCGGACCCGAACCCCGCCGCAGGCCCATCACATTGCCTTCGGCGTCGGTGGTGGTCTCGGTGAGGCCGTGAGCCTGCAGCATGGCCAGATAGGCCTTGCCGCGCTCGGCCTCCTGGAAGGGCGGGGCGGGGATTTCGGTCAGGGTGATGATATCGGCCACCGTCCTGTCGAAGTCCTTGGCCAGCTGGGCCTTGGCCGTCCCGAAGGCCGCGCTGCCGGCGATGGCGCCCACCGGCGTCTCCTGGGCCAGTGCGCCGCCGCCCAGGGCCAGCAGACAGGCGGCGGACACACCGGCGAGGACGGGGGCGAGGCGGTCTCGAAGGGGCATCCGAAGGCTCTCTCTTTGGGCTTGTGGCTGTGACTCAGGCGACATGATGCGCTGATCGCTTCGTCTGCGCACAGGT
>CALEOQ010000539.1 GCA_937910255.1 uncultured Caulobacteraceae bacterium
GGCTTTCACCCAAGCCCTGGAGGCCCCCGCCCTCGACATCCTCAAGACCCACAAGCCCGACCGGCCCCTGGACACCAATGTGGAGTTCTATACGGCCCTGCTGCTTGAGGCCCTGGACTTCCCGCCGGCGGCCTTCACCTGCGTCTTCGCCATGGGACGGGTGGCCGGCTGGCTGGCCCATGCTCGCGAGCAACTGGCCGGCGGGCGGCTGGTGCGGCCCCAGTCGGTCTATGTGGGTCCGGAGCCCCGAAAAGCGGCCTGAACACCCAGGCGCGCCGCAGAAAATCCTCCTGTGGCGCAGCTCGGCGAAGGTCTAGTTTGGGGGATCATGACGCCCCTCGACCCGCCCCCCGCCGCGGCCCTGACCCCGGCCCAAACCGCCGCCCTGACCCGCAAGATCACCCTGTTGTCGGTGGCTGTGGCCCTGACCCTGGTGGGCCTGAAGACCGCCGCCTGGCTGGCCAGCGGATCGGTGGCGGTGCTGGCCTCCCTGGCCGATTCCGGCCTGGACCTGATCGCCTCGCTGATCACCTTCTTCGCCGTACGCTACGCGGTGGCCCCGCCCGACGCCGAGCACCGGTTCGGCCATGGCAAGGCCGAGGCCTTCGCCAGCCTGATGCAGGCGGGCCTGGTCTTCGCCTCGGCCGCCCTGGTGGGCCGCGAGGCCATCGCCAGCCTGCTTGAGCCCCAGCCGATCGCCCATGGCGGCTGGGCTATGGCCGTCATGGCCGCCTCCATCGCGCTGACCGGCCTGCTGGTGGCCGCCCAGACGCGGGTGCTGAAGCAGACCCAGTCGGTGGCCGTCTCCGGGGATCGGGCGCACTATTTCTCGGACCTGGCCTCCAACCTCGCCGCATTGCTGGGGGTGGCCGGGGCGGCGCTGCTGGGCTTCACCCGACTGGACGGGGCAGCCGGCCTGATCGTCGCGGCCATCCTGGTCTGGGCCGCTATCGGCGTCTTTCGCGAGGCCGCCCACCAGCTGATGGACCATGAGCTGCCCGAGGATCAGCGGGCGCTGATCGTGCGGCTGATGACGCAGGACGCCCGGCTGACCGACATCCATCAGCTGCGCACCCGGGCGTCCGGCCCCTATGTGCACATCCAGATGCACGCCGACCTGGACCCCGAGCTGACCCTGGACGCCGCCCACCAGGTGATCGTCGAGGCCGAGCACCGGCTGCTGAAGCATTTCCCCGCCGCCGACATCCTGATCCACGCCGACCCCCGCGGCCGGGCCGAGCCCCACGGCGGCGCCTTCGCCGAACCGCCCGCGACCTGACGCCGCAGACGACGAGAGACGCCTGGATGTGGCGCCCAAAACGGGAAAGTCCTGCGCTTCGTAAACGCGCCCTTAAGCCCCCTGCGGGCTTATCGAGGCCTGATCAAACTGTCCGCATTCGCGGCGAAACGCCGGCATGAGCGCCCAACGCACCCTCTATCATTTTCCGCTCGACCCGGCGTCGCGGCAGGTCCGTCTGGCGCTCGGCGAAAAGCGCCTGGCCTTCGAGGACGTGATCGTCCGCTATTGGGAGCAGCCCGACGACCTGTCGGCGCTCAATCCCTCGGGCCTGACCCCGGTCCTGGTCGAGGAGGGACCCCAGGGCCGCCTGGTCCTGTGCGAGGGCCGCGCCATCCTCGACCATCTGGAAGAGGCCTATCCCGAGCCGGCCCTGCTGGGCCGCGAGGCGGCCGACCGGGCCGAGGCCCGGCGGTTGCTGCAGTGGTTCGACCGCAAGTTCGACTACGAGGTCGGCTCCTTCCTGCTGCACGAAAAGATGGAAAAGCGCCTGCTGCGCATGGGGGCGCCGGACCTGGCCGCCCTGCGGCGGGGACGCGAGGCCCTGCGCCATCACCTGACCTATCTCACGAGCCTGCTGGCCGAGCGCGACTGGCTGGCCGGCCGCCGTCTCAGCCTGGCCGATTTCGCCGGCGCCTCGCACCTGTCGGTGATCGACTATTTCGGCGATGTGCCCTGGCGGGACTTCGCCGCGGTCAAGACGTGGTACATGACGGTGAAGTCCCGGCCCTGCTTCCGGCCGCTGCTCGCCGATCGCTGGCCGGGGCTCGCGCCCGCGGCCCATTATGACGACCTCGATTTCTGAATCCCCTGAAGACCTGATCCGCGCCAAGGCCCTTGAGCTGGGCTTCGACGACTGCCGCCTGGCCCGGGCCGACCAGCCCTGGAGCGCCGGCGAACGGCTGGCAGAATTCATCGCCGAAGGTCGCCACGGCGAGATGACCTGGCTGGAGACCACCCTGGCGCGCAGGTCCCACCCCCAGGCCATGTGGGACGGCGCCCGTTCGGCCGTCATGCTGGGGGTCAATTACGGTCCGGAGCATGATCCCCGGGACATCCTGGAGCATCCCGACCGCGGCGCCATCTCGGTCTATGCGCAAGGCTCCGACTATCACGAGGTCATCAAGAAACGGCTCAAGCAGCTGGCGAGCTGGATGGCCCAGACCTTCGGCAGCGACGTGAAGGTGTTCATCGACACCGCCCCCCTGTTGGAGAAGCCCTTGGCGGAGGCCTCGGGCCTGGGCTGGCAGGGCAAGCACACCAATCTCGTCTCGCGCCAGTTCGGCTCCTGGCTGTTCATCGGTTCGGTGCTCACCTCGCTGGAGCTTGAACCCGATCCGCCGGGCGAAGACGCCTGCGGCTCCTGCCGCGCCTGCCAGGACGTCTGTCCGACCAACGCCTTCCCGGCGCCCTACCAGCTGGATGCGCGACGCTGCATCTCCTACCTGACCATCGAGCTGTCAGGCCCGATCCCGGTAGAATTCCGCCGCGCGCTGGGCAACCGCATCTATGGCTGCGACGACTGCCTCGCCGTCTGCCCGTGGAACAAGTTCGCGCAAGGCGCCCGCGAGGCGAAGCTGCAGGGCCGCGAGGCGCTGAAGGCCCCGCAGCTTGCGGACCTGGCCGCCCTGGACGACGCCGCCTTCCGCGCCCTGTTCACCCAGAGCGCGGTCAAGCGCCTGGGCCGCGACCGCTTCGTGCGCAACGTGCTTTACGCCATCGGCAACAGCGGCGATCCTGGTCTTGTCGCAGCTGTTCGCAGCCGTTTGAGCGACGAGGCGCCCGTCGTCAGGGGGGCCGCGGTTTGGGCGCTGTCGCAGCTCTTGCCGCCCGACGCCTTCGCCGCCGAGCGGGCGTTGGCCTTGCCAGGGGAGCAGGACGAGGCGGTCCGCGCCGAGTGGGGCCCAGGCGAGGTCTGAGCGCCCCGGTCTCAAAAAGCCATCCGTCATTCCCGGCCTTGTGCCGGGAATCCCTCGCGACGCCCGCGCCCGCCCTCCACAGGGATGCTCGCCACGAGGGCGAGCATGACGGCGGAGCTTTCTGGTCTGGACCGCCCTCAGTCGGCGTAGACCGCCGCCCGTTTCTCCATGTTCGACATCACCGCCTCCTTCTGGTTGGGCGTGCCGATCACCGCGCCCTGCTCGGCGCTTTCGGCCAGCAGGATGTCGTGCTGGCTGGCCGGGGTCTCGGCCAGTTCGATCAGCCGCTTGGCGCCGCGGACCGCGGTCGGGCTCTTGCCGGCGATCTCGCGGGCCAGGGCCAGGGCCTCGGCCAGGGGATCAGCGCAGACCCGGGTGGCGAAGCCCAGGCGCTGGGCCTCCTCGCCGTCGAAGATGCGGCCGGAATAGGTGAGCTCGCGGATCACATCGCCGCGGGCCAGATGGCGCATCAGCACCATGCCGCCCATGTCGGGCACCAGGCCCCACTTAATCTCCATCACTGCCATGCGGGTGTCAGGCGTCACGAAGCGCATGTCAGGCGCGAGCGCCAGCTGGAAGCCGCCGCCGAAGGCCACCCCATGCACCGCTGCGATCACCGGCACCGGCTGTTCGCGCCAGACCATGACCGCATGCTGGGCGCGGTTCGAGCCGCCGGCCGAGCGCTTGGGCGTCAGCAGGGTCCCGCCATCGGCGGCCCCGCGGTTGCGTTCACCCGAGGCCATGGCGGCGAAGGAGCCCATATCGAGGCCGGCGCAGAAGGCGCGGCCCTCCCCCGACAGCACCACGGCGCGGACGCCCTTCGTGGTCTTCAAAGCCTCGCCGGTCTCGATCAGGGCCGAGAACATGGCGTCGTCCAGGGCGTTCATCTTGTCGGTGCGGACCATGCGCACGTCGGCGACGCCGTCCGTGATCTCCACCTTCACCCGGTCGTTCATGAGCATCCTCCCGCTGGCCTCCCGGCTTGCGCGCCGGTGTCGGGAAAGACTGTCACGGATCAGCGCGGCGGGCGATGGCGGATCAGCGCCTCTTGCGTCGCCGAGGCCACCAGCCGGCCCTGGCGGTCGAAGATCGAGCCGCGGTTGAAGCCCCGGCCGCCCGAGGCCGAGGGGCTGTCCTGGACATAGAGGTGCCAGTCGGAGAAGTCGCTGGGGCGGTGGAACCACAGGGCGTGGTCGAGGCTGGCCACCTGCAGTTCGCCGTGCGGGACGGGATGGGGTCGCAGACTCGCGTCCAGCAGGCTCATGTCCGAGCCATAGGCCAGTGCGCACTGGTTCACCGCCACGTCGGGCCCCACCGACTGGCGGGCCTTGAACCAGACATTGTAGAGCGGGGCCATGGGTTCGGTCTGGTCACGGCGCTGCGGATCGATGGGGCGAACCTCCACCGGCCAGTCCCGATCCCGGGGCGGAATCCCATCAGCCTCGCGCAGCTGTTCCTCGTTCAGCAGATCCTCCGGCGGCGTCACATCCGGCGCCCGGTCCTGGTGCTCGAAGCCCTCTTCGGGGACCTGGAATGAGGCGGCCAGGTTGAAAATCTGCTTGCCGTTCTGGATGGCGGTCACCCGGCGCACCGAGAACGAGCCCCCGTCCCTGGCCTGGTCCACCTGGAACAGGATCGGGATGGACGGGTCGCCCGGGCGGATGAAATAGGCGTGCATGGAGTGGCACAGGCGGCCTTCGATGGTGCGATAGGCCGCGGTCAGGGCCTGGGCCACCACCTGGCCCCCGTAGATACGCTGACCTTGCCGGGCCGGGGTCAGGCCGCGATAGAGGTTGAGCTCGATCTGTTCGAGATCGAGGATCTCCACCAGTTCGTTCTGCGGTTGGCTCATTCGAAGAGGGCCTCCGGCATGTCCTTCAGGCGGGGCAGGACCTTGTCCTTGTCCGAGGTGACGGCGTCGGCGGGATCGACCGGCCAGTCGATGGCCAGATCCGGGTCGTTCCAGAGGATTCCACCTTCGCACTCCGGCGCATAGAGGCCGTCGACCTTGTAGAAGAGCTCGCAGTCGTCAGTCAGCGTACAATAGCCGTGAGCGAAGCCGCGGGGGACCAGCAACTGCTCGCCCCCCTCGGCGGTCAGTTCGGCGCCCACCCACTGGCCGAAGGTCGCCGAGGCGGGCCGCACATCGACGGCGACGTCATAGATGGCGCCGCGCAAGGCCCGGATCAGCTTGGCCTGGGCGTGCGGCGCCGTCTGGAAATGCAGGCCCCGCACGGTGCCCTTCCTGGCGCTATAGGCCTGGTTGTCCTGCACGAAATCACAGGTCACACCGGCCTCGCCCAGGGTCCTGCGGCTCCAGGTCTCGGCGAACCAGCCCCGCGCATCGCCATGCCGCTTGGGCGTGATAAGCAGGACCTCGGGCAGGGCGAGCGGGGTGATGGTGGTCATGGGTCTCTACGAGTCGTTGTGGGAGCGATCCTTCGCATGAACGAGCCTTCCGGCGAAGACAAGGCGCCCCCAGCGCTGAGCGTGGTCATCGTCGCCTATAACAGCGGCGCAACCCTGGGGCGCTGCGTGGCCGCCCTGGCCGCCCAGACCTTCGACGATTTCGAGCTGCTGATCGTCGATAACGACTCGCCCCAGGGGGAGGCTGTCCCTGCGGCGGCGAACCTGGCCGGGGCGCGGGTCATCGCGGCCGGCGGCAATCTCGGCTTCGCCGCCGGGGTCAATCTGGGCGCGCGCGAAGCCCGGGGGCGCTGGCTGGCGCTGCTGAACCCCGACGCCTATCCCGATCCGGACTGGCTGGCCCAGCTGGTGGCCGCCAGCCAGCGTCACCCGCAGGTGCTCTCCTTCACCTCCCGCCAGGTGATGGCTCAGGATCGCCGCGTGCTGGACGGCTTAGGCGACGTCATGTCGGCGCCGGCCATCCCCTACCGCGGCGGCTACCTCTCGCCAGATCCGGGCGACACGCCGGAGGGTGAGGTCTTCTCCCCCTGCGGGGCGGCGATGATGGTCGACCGCATCCTGTTCCTGAGACTGGGCGGCCTGGACGAGAGCTTCTTCTGCTACTGCGAGGATGTGGACTTCGGCTATCGCCTGCAGCTGGCCGGCGAGCCCACCCTGCTGGTCCCGGCCGCCGTGATCGCCCATGAGGGCTCGGCCTCCTCCGGCGGACCGAAGTCGGAATTCGCGGTCTTCCACGGCACGCGAAATCGCTTCTGGGTGCTGGTCAAGAACACGCCCGTCCTGCTGCTGCCGGTGATCCTGCCGCTCCATCTGCTGGCCTTCGCGGTGGTCAGCCTGCGGCCGCAGAATCGGCCGCTGCTGGAAGTCACCTGGCGCGGCTTCAAGGCCGCCCTGGCCGGGCTCGGGCCCGTCTGGACGAGCCGCCGCCGAACCCAGGCTCAGCGCCTTGTCTCGGCGCTTCAGATCGCCCGGGCCTTGACCTGGAATCCTGCGGACCTGTCGGGCCGCCGGGCGGTCATTCGCCCGCTGCGGCCCAGTCGACGAGGCGCGCCATGAAGGCCCCGCCGCGCTCCATCTGAGAGACCTCCACGAATTCGTCCGGCTGGTGGGCCTGGTCGATGGAGCCCGGCCCGCAGATGACGGTGGAGAAGCCCGCCTCCTGGAACTGGCCGGCCTCGGCGGCGAAGGCCACCACCCTCGCTGGGCCATTGTCGCCGGCCAGCCGTCGGGCGAAGGCCTCGGCCGCCCCGTCGGCCTCCGGCGCCAGGGGCGGGGTGTGGGAGCGCTGGACCACCTCGACGCCGGTGTCGGGGAACCGGGCCTTGAGCGCGGCGTCGGCGGCCGCGCAGGCCTCGAAGAAGGGCGCCAGCACCGCCTTGGGATCGAGGCCCGGCGGGCTGCGCAGGTCGAACAGGAAGACGCATTCCCGGGCCAGGATGTTCACCGCCGTGCCGCCGTTCACCTGGCCGACGGTGAGCGTCGCGTGCTTGGGCGTAAACAGCGAGTCGGGGTCCGCCTCGCGCTCCAGCTGCTCGGCCAGATCAGCCAGCATCCCCATGAGGCGGATGGCGACCATATTGGCCGAGGCCCCCAGCTGGGTCTGGCTGGAATGGGCCTCATGGCCGCGGACGGTGACCCGGAAGGTGTTGATCCCCTTATGGCCGCTGACCGCCTCCATATTGGTGGGTTCGCCGACCACGACGAGGGCTGGCCTCGGCAGCTCGCTGGCGATAATGCGGATCATGTCCGGGGCGCCGATACAGCCCACCTCCTCGTCATAGGAGAAGGCCAGGTGGACCGGCTTCTTCGGCTGGGCGGCCAGGATGTCGGGGACGGCGGCCAGGGACAGCGCCAGAAAGCCCTTCATGTCGCAGGTCCCCCGCCCGTACAGCCGGCCGTTGCGGGGCGTCACCTGGAAGGGATCCGACGTCCAGGGCTGGCCGTCCACCGGCACCACGTCAGTATGGCCCGACAGCACCACGCCGCCGGGAATATCCGGACCGATGGTGGCGATCAGGTTGGACTTGGTCCCGTCCGCATTGGGGACCCGGCGGTGGCCGACCCCATGGCCGTCGAGATAGGCCTCCACCCATTCGATCAGGGCCAGGTTGGACAGTCGCGAGGTGGTGTCGAAGGCCACCAGGCGGTCGAGGATCTCGAGCGCCCGGGGCGTGAGGGTCTGGGAGGATGACATGGGTCAAGCCTAGACCTCTGCGCGGCCTCGCTCCAGCGCTCGCCGCACATCAACGCCACAAGACCGCCGACGGTCCAAAAGCGCCCAGCATTCGCCCAGGGTCGGCTTCGAAGGCCTCTATGGGCGCCCACATCCTAGCCGGGTGTTTCATGAGGCGTTAAGGGGCGAAGCGCATGATTAATTCTCGTCTAGAGGGAGGCCGCGCCCCACGGGCGCCGGTTCAGTATCCATGAGTGGCCAGTCAGGCCGGTCGGCGCGTTGGGTTGATGTGGCGCGCTTCCGCAAGCGGGACGTCCGGATCATCCTGCCGCTCACCGTGGTCGCCGCCGCCGGCAGTCTCGTCTGGGTGAATCCGGTCTTCGTCGGCGCTTGGCTGGGCGCAAACATCGCCTTGCAGCTCATCAGCCAGGCCCTCTGTCGACGGATCCTCGCCCATGCCGCCCCCGGGCCAGGCGACGAGCGGGCCTTGGCCGGCTTCACCTTCATCGAGACCCTGGGCTATGGCGCCCTGCCCTTCGCCCTGCTGATGACCGGTCAGCAGAACGCCACCGTGGCGGCCATGGCCATGATCGGCGCCGTGGCCCTGAGCGGCGCCGCCGAACTGCCGGCCTCGCGCAGAATCGCCGCCGCGGCCCTGGTGGGCATCGGCTTCGTGGCCGCCGCCGGGCTCCTGCTCAGTCCGTACCATGGGGCGCAGATGTCGGTGGCGGTCGCCTTGATCGCCGTCGCCGCCATGTTCGCCCATGTGCTGGAGGCAGATCGGAAGAGCGTCGGGTAGGGAAAGAGTGTAGAGCTCGGTGGGCGCCGTATCATTAAAAAAAAAATCCCCCCCCCCCCCCCCCCCTTTCCTCCCCGAGCGTACCACCACGCTTCCTCACTCTCCATCTACCAACATCGCGCCACCC
>CALEOQ010000540.1 GCA_937910255.1 uncultured Caulobacteraceae bacterium
GACGCCGCGGGGGCGGCGCGAAGGATTTTTCTTGCCCGGGTCGCGGCGGCGGTGAACTCTGTTGTGCAAGATTTCAGAGAGGCAGACCCATGCGCCGCATCCTGCTCCCCCTGCTGCTGGGGGCCATGATCGCCACACCCGCCCTGGCCCAGGACACGTCCGCCGTCGCCGAGCCGCCGACCGATGTCGCCGGCGTCGAGGTGCCAGGTCAGGCCGAGCCGGAGCCGGCCCCCGATCCGATGATCTGCCGCCGGGTGGAGGTGACCGGGTCGAGGGCCTCCATGCAGAAGGTGTGCAAGCCGCGCAGCGAATGGAACGCCCAGAACCGCCGGCGCTCGGGCGTCGATTCGGTGAACCAGACCGATTGCGGCGGCCCGGCCGGCTGCGAGATGTATCCGCTGCCCTCGACCTGAGGGCAGGCTCTCATGAGGCGTCGGCGTCGGGTTTGAGCCAGTCCGGCTCCGGCGTCTCGACGAAGCGCACCGCGGCGATGTGGGTGCGGCCCTCCAGCCAGGCCTTGGCCAGGCGGTGGGCGCCATCCATCAGCTGGCCCTCGGCGTTCAGGATCACCGGATAGGCGAGGTCGGCGTTGAAGATGCGCCGGGCGTGGCCCGCCACCTCGCGAATGCTGGGCGTGTGGCGGCCCTGGAACCAGCAGTCGAGGTCGAACTCGGGAATGTCGGCCAGCGGCACCTGCTGCACGGGCAGGCCTTCGGCCAGCGCCCAGAGGCGCTGCGTCCACCAATAGCCGCGCCCGCCGGGCACGGTGCGGGAGTGTTTTTCGTCCGGGGGGCCTGCCATGGCGGCGGCGTCGCTCTCACGCCGCCGCCTGACAAGCCAGGTCAGAAGCGCAGGGTGCGCGCTTCCTTCACGTGGGGCAGGGCCTGGATATTGGCCATCAGCTCGTCGCTGGGGACCTGGTCGACCCCGACCAGGGCGATGGCGTCGTCGCCGGCCGACACCCGGCCCAGATTGAAGGTGGCGATATTGACGCCGGCCTCGGCCAGCATGACGCCAAGGGCGCCGATGAAGCCCGGCTTATCCTCGTTGTTCACATAGAGCATGGTGGGGCCGAACGGGGCGTCCAGGTCCATGCCCTTGACCTCCACCACCCGCGGCGTGCCGGCCAGCACGGAGCCCGCGAAGGAGCGCTTGCCCTTCTCGGTGGTGACGGTGATGCGGATCAGGGTCTCATAGATGGGCGAGTCTTCCTGGTGCGACTCTGACAGGGTGATGCCGCGCTCCTTGGCCACGGCCGGGGCCGAGACCATGTTGACGGCGTCGCCCAGCATGGGGCGAAGCACGCCGGCCAGGGCCGCGGCCGTCAGCGGCTTGGCGTTCAGCTTGGAAACCTCGCCCTCATAGGCGATGTCGATGGACTTGACCCCGAAGTCGACCATCTGGCCGGCGAAGACGCCGAGCTTGCCGGCGAGCGCGATGAACGGCGCCAGGCGTGGGGCCTCTTCGGCGGTGACCGAGGGCGAGTTCAGCGCATTGGTGACGGCGCCGGTGAGCAGATAGTCGCTCATCTGCTCGGCCACCTGCAGGGCGACATTCTCCTGGGCCTCGTTGGTGGAGGCGCCCAGGTGCGGGGTGGCGATGAAGTTCTCGGCCCCGAACAGCACGTTCTCCTTGGCCGGCTCCTCGACGAAGACGTCGAAGGCCGCGCCGCCGATATGACCCTCGTCCAGCAGCTTGCGCAGGGCGGCTTCGTCCACCAGGCCGCCGCGGGCGCAGTTGACGATCTTCACGCCCTTCTTGGTCTTGGCCAGGTTCTCGGCCGACAGGATGTTGCGGGTCTTGTCGGTGAGCGGGGTGTGCAGGGTGATGAAGTCGGCCCGGGCCAGCAGCTCGTCCAACTCGACCTTTTCGACGCCCAGCTCGACGGCGCGCTCAGGGGAGAGGAAGGGGTCGTAGGCCACCACCTTCATCTTCAGGCCGAGCGCCCGGTCCGCGACGATGGAGCCGATATTGCCGGCCCCGATCAGGCCCAGCGTCTTGGCGTAGACCTCGACGCCCATGAAGCGGTTCTTCTCCCACTTGCCGGCCTGGGTGGAGGCGTCGGCGGCGGGCAGCTGGCGGGCGAGCGCAAACATCATGGCGATGGCGTGTTCGGCGGTGGTGATCGAGTTGCCGAAGGGGGTGTTCATCACCACGACGCCGGCGGCGGTGGCGGCCGGGATGTCGACATTGTCGACCCCGATGCCGGCCCGGCCGATGACCTTCATGTTCTTGGCCGCGGCGATGACGTCCTTGTCGGCCTTGGTGGCCGAGCGGACGGCCAGGCCGTCATAGTCGGCGATGATCTGGAGCAGTTCGTCTTTCGACAGGCCGGTCTTCACATCGGCGTCGACGCCGCGTTGCTTGAAGATCTCGATGGCGGCGGGGCTCAGCTTGTCGGCGATGAGGACGCGGGGCATGGGCGGTTCTCTTCATCAGAGCCCCTCCCCCTTGCGGGGAGGGGTTGGGGTGGGGGTGTGGGCGGAGCGAATGTGATCATTCAGGAGGGGCGGCGTTTCACCCCCCTCCCAACCCTCCCCCGCACGGGGGGAGGGCTTTAGGGGATCAGGCGACCTGCAGGTCGGCGGCCAGGGACTCAAAGGCCCAGTCGAGCCAGGGCGTGAGCGCCTCCAGGTCGGAGGTCTCCACCGTGGCGCCGCACCAGATGCGCAGGCCCGGAGGGGCGTCGCGATAGCCGCCGATGTCCAGGGCCACGCCTTCCTTCTCCAGGGCCGCGGCCAGCTTCTTGGCGAAGTCGGCCTGGGCGGCCTCGTCCAGGGCGGTGACCTTGGGATCGACCACCTTGAGGCAGACCGAGGTGTTGGAGCGCGTGGCCGGATCGGCGGCCAGGAACTCGACCCAAGGCGTCTTTTCGACCCAGCGAGCCAGGACGTCGAGATTGGCGTCGGCCCGGCGGCGCATTTCGGTCAGGCCGCCGATGCGCTCGGCCCATTTCAGGGCGTCGATGGCGTCTTCCACGCACAGCATGGAGGGGGTGTTGATGGTGGCGCCCTCGAAGATTTCGAGGTTCACCTTGCCGCCCTTGGTCATGCGGAAGAGCTTGGGCATCGGCCAGGCCGGGGCGTAGCTCTCCAGACGGGCGACGGCGTGGGGCGACAGGATCAGGACCCCGTGCGCGGCCTCGCCGCCGAGCGCCTTCTGCCAGGAGAAGGTGACCACATCGAGCTTGGCCCAGGGCAGGTCCTGCGCAAACGCCGCGCTGGTGGCGTCGCAGATGGTCACGCCCTCGCGGTCGTCGGCGATGAAGTCGCCGTTCGGAACCCGCACGCCCGAGGTGGTGCCGTTCCAGGTGAAGACCAGGTCGGCGTCCTTGCGCACCTTGGAGAGGTCCGGCAGCTCGCCATAGGGGGCCGACAGCACCTCGGCCTCGATCTTCAGCTGCTTGGTCACGTCGGTGACCCAGTCCTTGCCGAAGCTCTCAAAGGCCAGCAGCTGTACGGGCCGCGCGCCCAGCATGGACCACATGGCCATCTCGACGGCGCCGGTGTCGGAGCCGGGGACAATGCCGATCAGGTAGTCGTCCGGAACCTGCAGAACCTGGCGGGTGCGGTCGATGGCGTCCTTCAGCCGGGCCTTGCCCAGCTTGGAGCGGTGCGAGCGTCCGAGGACGGCGTTGGTGAGATTTTCGGGGGTCCATCCGGGGCGCTTGGCGCAAGGGCCGGACGAAAATTCGGCGCGAGCCGGCCGCATGGCGGGCTTGGTATGGTCAGTCACTGCGATGTCTCCCATCCTTGCAGATGAGCAGCGCCCCGTTGGGAGGGCGTGGCCCGCCGCGCACAAACGCCCATTTGCACGTCAGGACAAGCGGTTTTTTGCTGAAAACCCTGTCAGATCGCCTCGGGCAGGGGCGAATTCACCCGCGCCTCGGCCTCGCGCCGACGGCGGCTTGCGGCCAGGGTCCCGGCGGTCAGGCAGGCCAGGATGCCGAAGAAGTCGATATTGTTGATGACCACATAGAGGGCGTCGTGACTGCGCCCGAGGACGAAGTAGTAGGCCTGGAGGGAGAATTGCACCGCCTGCAACAGCATGACTCCACCGAGCCACAGGCTGGCATAGCGCACGGCCATCATCAGAAAGCCGAGGGCAAGGGCGCCTTCGGCGATAAGCCGCGCCACGAGAAAAATCCGGTCTGGAAGCAGGGCGTCGCCAAGGGCGCTAGCGGTCGTGATCGCCAGGATCAAGCCGGCGCCCCACTTTTCAGGAGTGCCGCCCCGCCGAAAGGCGAACACGGCGACGGCGATCAGAAGGGCCCAAAGCAGTGCCCAGATGAAGATGTACGCCGTCTCGATGTTCATGTGTTGCGCCTCTAACCGCGATTAGAGGCGCAACACAGTTAAACTATTGCAATCAGCCGACGTCGCGCATCATCGGGGCGGCGCGGACCGGCTCCTGCGGCTTGTCGGGACCGACGAGCTTGGTGCGGACGCCGAGACGGAGCTTGGCTTCGTTCAGCTCGCCATGCACGCCGACCATGGCGGTGCGGGCTTCGCCGAGCGCCTTGATGGCTTCCACCAGCTTGGCGGCGGCGTCGTCGCCGAACACGGTGGAGACGCCCACGTCCCTACGGGCCTTCAGCATCTCGGTCATCAGCTCGGTGGCTTCGATCAGAGCCGCGTCAACCGACTCTTCGGTGGCGAAGAGCTTGTTGGCGACGCGCTGGGCTACAAACGCCTTTTCCATGGGGAGTCCCTCCTGGGGGTTAACGGAATGCTAACGAAGGTAAACCAAAAGTTAACGCCCGTCCGCCCTTGCAACTGTGACAAGTTCACGCACAAGTTGCGTTCGCCCCACAGGCGAGTTGGGAAGCGAATGGTTAGGACTATTGGCCTATGAGAGGCCGTTAGCCTCCCCCAGGACCCCGCCTTCCGCCCCATGGACCGCCCCCCCGATTCCGCCGGCGCCCGTCATGAAGCGACCTTCCATGCGAAGGTGGCCGGGGTGGCGCTCATCACGACGGTGGTGGTCCTGCTGGCCGCCTGCGCGACCTTCATGCTGCAGCAGTGGGCGGTGGCGCGGGAGCAGTCGCGAAGCCACTTTTCCGCCCTTGCCGAGGTCACCGCCGACCTGGCGGCGCCGGCCGTCGCCCGAGGCGACATTCCGCGGGCGGCCATGGCGGTGGAGTCCCTCAGCCGCGTGCCGCAGGTGGAGCGGGTTCGCCTGACAGACGCCAAGGGCGTGGTTCTGGCCGAGTTCGTCGCCGAGGGCGCCGCCGAAGCTCACGACCTGAACGTCGCCCATCATCTGATCTGGCAGGGGCGGACCATCGGTGAACTCCGGGTCGAGGCCAGGCCTCCGGCCCTGCTTGGCATGTTGCCGCAGTTCGCCGCCCTGACCGGCGCCCTGTTCTTCGGCGGGGTGGGCGTTGCGCTCTTCCTCTCGCGAGGCCTCGCCCACCAGGTGATCGCGCCGGTGCAGAACCTGTCGGAGGCCATGCGCCATGTGGCGGCCAGCGGCCGCTTCGCGCCCATCGCCCTGGAGGCCCGGGACGACCTGTTCGGCAGCCTGGCCCTGAGCTTCAACCACCTCCTGGCGCAGCTCGACGCCCGGGAGCGCGACCTCAAGCACACCCTGGACGAACTGGTGGAGGCCCGTGACTCGGCCAATGCGGCCAACGTTCTGAAGTCGCAGTTCCTGGCCAATATGAGCCACGAGATCCGCACCCCCCTCAACGGCGTATTGGCCATGGCCGACGTCATGGCCATGGACCGGCTGCCGACCAAGCAGCGGGGGCGGCTCGACGTCATTCGCCAGTCGGGCGGGCTGCTGCTGACCGTCATCAATGACGTGCTCGACATCTCCAAGATCGAGGCCGGCAAGCTGACCCTGGTCGAGGAAGACTTCGATCTGGAGACGCTGGCGGCCAGCGCCCGGGCCAGCTACGGCGTCATGGCCCAGGCCCGGGGCCTGGACTTCGCCGTCGAGATCGAGCCTGCCGCCGAGGGCGCCTGGCGCGGCGACGCCAACCGCATCCGCCAGATCCTGGGCAACCTGTTGTCCAACGCCGTCAAGTTCACCCTGACCGGCGCCGTGGCCGCCCGCTTTTCGGCCGATCCGCAAGGGGGCCTGTTGCTGGAGGTCAGCGACACCGGCGTCGGCGTGCCGGCGGGAAAACTGCCGCAGCTGTTCGAGAAGTTCACCCAGGCCGACAGCACCGCCACCCGACGGTTTGGCGGCACCGGTCTTGGCCTGGCGATCTGTCGCGAGCTGGCCCAGATGATGGGCGGCCAGATCACCGCCGAAAGCCGCGAGGGCGAAGGCTCGGTCTTCCGCGTCCGCCTGCCCCTGGCCCGCGGCCAGGTTCCGGCCCCGGCGCTGATGATCCCATCCCAGGCGCCGGATCTGGCGGCGTCCTCGCCGTCGGAGGCGCTCCAGCCCGACAGGGTCGCCCAGCCCGAGGCGGAGGAGGCCGGTCGGCCCCTGCGCCTGCTGGCGGCCGAGGACAATCTCACCAATCAGCAGGTCCTGGCGGCCGTCATGGCGTCTCTGGGGGTGGAGGTCGAGATCGTCGCCGACGGGGCCGCCGCCGTGGCCGCCTGGGCCCAGGGCGACTACGACCTGATCCTGATGGACATCCAGATGCCCGTCCTGGACGGCATCGGCGCGGCGCGCGAAATCCGCCGTCTCGAGGCGGGCTCAGGCCAGGGCCGCATTCCGATCGTGGCCCTGACGGCCAACGCCCTGGCTCACCAGGTCGCCGACTACCTGGCCGCCGGCATGGACGATCACGTCGCCAAGCCCATCGAGATCGCCAAGCTCTACGAGACCATCTGCACGGTCATGGACCGGCAAGGGGCCGCCGAGGCGCGTAGCCAGGTCGCCTGATCGGCAGCCTCGAACGCCGGTGAACGCCGGACAACGCCTCGCTCAGGGAGGCGTCACCGGGCCAGTGCTTTTCTCCTCCTCGACGCCGCGGTTCGCGGCTGACCTGCAACGAGGAGTTTGCACATGAAGTCCCTGCTGATCGCCCTCACCGCCGGCGCCGCCCTGACGGCGGGGCTGGCCACCGCCGCCTCCGCCGCCCCGGGGGGCTACGGCTATCAAGGCCAGGCCCAGGCCTATCATGGCCCGCAACACGGCGGCCCGCGCGCCCAGCCCGCCCCGACGCCAGCCTGGGTCTCCATCGCCCAACGCAAGGCCAATCTGGAGCGCCGGATCGACATGGGTCAGCGCAACGGCGCCATCACCCGTAGCGAGGCCGTGCGCCTCCGGGCCGAGTTCAACACCCTCCAGCGCCTGGAGCATCGCTACCGCCAGGGCGGCCTGACCCGCTGGGAAATGGCCGACCTGGATCGGCGGATGGATGGGCTGAGCGCCCGGATCTATGTGGAGCGCCGCGACGGCGACCGTCGTTACGGCCAGGGCTATGGCCAAGGCTATGGTCAGGGCTATCGCCGCTAACTAGAGGCCAAGCCGCCGCCCCGGCCCGTCGCCCGCGGGCCGGGCGCGGCGAGCCCCAGGCGACCGCCCTCACTCGTCGAGGCCCTGATGACTCAGGCCGCCGCGGGACGAGGGCGGAACGCGGCGCGCTCTCTATCTCTTCCTGAGGCGCCGGCGACAGCGAGCCTGGAAGGACGAAGGGCCCCTCAGCCGTAGCGCAGGCGGCCCAGGGTCTGGGCGAAGGTCTTCAAGGCGGCTGACGGGCGGATCTTGGTCGTCGCCTTCCATTTTTCGAAGCTCATCACATTGGCGATGCGGGCGTCGACGAAGGTCATGGAGGCCTCGCGGCCCGAATGCAGGCGGATGGCCAGGGCCGTCGAGAGGATGCCCGACAGGATGGCGCGCTTGGAATAGTGGTTCTCGTCGGTGGCCGTGTCGCCGGCCCAGCGCCAGAGCTGATCGGCGCTGTCCCACAGCAGGCGTCCGCCCAGGGTCAGGTTCTGCGGCAGGGCCAGGAAGCCGGTCCAGCGGCGCACCGCGGCCTCATCCTGGGCCGCAGCGTCCAGCCGCGCCTCCACCGCCGCGCGGATGCGGATGCGGATTTTCAGGCTTGTAGGGTCGGTCCCGGCCAGGGCGGCCAGGGCTCTCTTGTCATGGCGGCGGCCGAGCAGGGCGGCCAGGTCGGCGGCGCCATTGGGCAGCAGGAGCTCGGTCTCGCCGGCGCTCAGGCCCACATCGGCGCCGGCGCGGATCGCCAGGCGCCGGGTCCAGCCCTCGTGGACGACATGGACCAGCGCGGCGTCGAGGACCTTGTCCTCGGTCTCACGGGCCCAGGCGTCGGGATCTTGGTCGGCGGCTTGAGAAGGATCGGTCATGAGTCTCATCCTAACCGCAGCGAATACGCCCGTCCTGCGTGGACATCGGCAAAGCCTTCTGTTATCTGGCGCCCTTCGGCTCCGGAGGCGGCTGCTTTCGGGGTCTAACCGTTTTTGTTCTTAACGCCACCGCCCATGCGCAGGCTGGCGCACAGGCTGGAAGGCAGGAGAGAGTCCCCTGGTTCAGATCTTCGTCCGCGACAACAATGTCGACCAGGCCCTCAAGGCCCTGAAGAAAAAAATGCAGCGCGAAGGCTCGTTCCGCGAGATGAAGCGCCACGTGCATTACGAGAAGCCCTCGGAAAAGCGCGCCCGCCAGAACGCCGAGGCCGTTCTCCCCGCCCGCAAGCTCGCCCGCAAGCGCGCCCAGCACGAAGGCCTGCGCGCGGCCCCCCAGCCGCATCCCCGCTAGGACGCCGACGCGCACGCCCCTCCCCACCCACGCACCCCACACCACCCTAGGC